>DASPVQ010000016.1 GCA_035622275.1 Thermoplasmata archaeon
CCGGTCGGTCCGGCAGGGGGCCGCCCCCGCCACGGCAGGGGGCTCCATCGCGTGATAGCCCATCGCAGACCGAGGCGCGAACTCTTTAGGGACCGCGCGGGTCTCCACATCGAAAGCTCTCCGGGCCAGGCGCGAAGGCGACGATGGATCGTTACGAACGGGTGCCGATTCGCGAGGAGACCCGGGATCAGCGCGTCGAGCGCTTTGCCCTCATCGACGAGCCGTACACCCTCGAGGAGGCCGTCCTCGAAGGGCAGCGTTGCCTCCAGTGTGCCATGCCGTACTGCGTCCAGGGGTGCCCGATCACCCAGGACGCCCGCGGCTACAACATCCTGGTCGGGGAACGGGACCTGGACGGCGCGGCTCGGTTGGTTCTACGGGAGAACCCGCTGGCGACGGTGCTGTGCAAGACCTGCTACCACTTCTGCGAGGACGACTGCATCATGACCGGTAAGGGCGTCCCCATCGCCATCCGGCACCTCAAGCGGGCCGCGCTCGACTACGGGAAGTCCGACCTGCTCTACGTGCCGTCCAAACGCAAGGAGGAGCGCATCGCGATCATCGGTGCCGGTCCGGCCGGGCTGATGGCGGCCTGGGACCTCGCCGTGCGGGGCCACCCCGTCACGGTCTTCGAGCACGAACCGTTCCTGGGTGGACAGATCAACACCATCCCGCGCTATCATCTCGACCCGGACGATCTCGACACCGACCTCGCACGCTGGAAGAACCTCGACATCACCTTCGTCGTCGGCAAGCGCGCCGGCGTCGACTACACGCCCAAGAGCCTGCTCGACGACGGCTTCGAGGCCGTGCTGGTCTCCATCGGCGCCTCCAAGGCCCGCGAGCTCGGCGTGCCCGGTGAGGAGTTGCCCGGGGTCTACCACGCGCTGCCGTTCCTCCTCGCGATGAACAAGCGGCCGGAGGGGCTCTTCGGCCGGACCGGGCGCCGGATCGTCGTGATCGGCGCGGGGGACGTGGCGCTAGATGCCGCCCGCTCCGCGCGTCGGCTCTCCGGCGGCGGCGAAGTGCTGCTCGTCTACCGTCGCGGCCCCGAGGACATGAAGGCCACCGAGGAGGAGAAGACCGGAGGTGAGATCGAGGGGGTCCGATATGTCTTCTTCCGGGCCCCGAAGGTCATTCTGGGCACCGAGCGCGTCGAGGGCCTCGTCGTGGAGCGCACCGAGCGGGGACCCCCGGACGCCCACGGACGCCGCACCCTCGTGACGGTGCCGAACTCCGAGGAGACGATCCCCTGCGACATGATCATCGTCGCGGTCGGCGAAGTGGCGGACGTCTCGGGCTTCGATCCCGCCTACGACTTCAAGTTCGCGTCGATGGGCTGGCCGGAGGGGAAGCGCGAGGGCTGGATGACCGACGTCGACGGCGTGTTCGCCACGGGCGGGCGCTCCGTCGTGCACGCCATGGCCGCCGGCGAGCGCGCCGCGGCGGCGATCGATGTCTATCTCGCCCGCAAGCACGGTCGCGCGCCCGAGCCCCGACCGGACCCGTTCGGCGGACCGACCCCGCCCCCCCCTCCCCCGGGCTACGGGGGCGCGACCTGGACCCCCTGAGCCCTCGTCGGACGGTCCGCCCCCGACCGGGCCGCGTGCCGCTCGACCGGACTCGACGGACGGCGTACCCGCGTCCGCAGTGCGCACCGCGCGGGGCGCGGGTGGAGCTTATATCGAATTCGACTCATAACTCAACATGCCTCGGGAGGCCGGACCCCGGCCCGGACGGATCCTCGGGTTCTACGCGATCGCGGTCATGGACCGGGAGGGTCCCATCTACGGGTACCAGCTGGCCGAGCGGATCGCGCAGCGCACCGACGGGGCGTGGCGACCGGGCCCGGGCGCCATCTACCCGGCGCTGCAGGCGCTCACCGAGCGAGGCCTCGCCCGGGCGAGCCGGAGGGAGCGCCGCCGCCTCTACACGATCACTCCGGCCGGCCGTCGCTGGCTCGCTCGCGTCCGCCGGCACTGGATGGTCGGCGGGGGGACCGGGCCGGACCTCAGCCGTCTGTGGGCCGAAGTCGCCGGCGCCGCCGACCCGGGCCAGCATCTCGCGCGTCGCCTCCATCGACAGCTCGAGTCGCTCGCGTCGATGCTCGAGGGCGATCCGGCGGCCCGGGCCGGCACGGGACTCCTGATCGATCAGGTCGTGGCGGAGCTCGACGCCGCCCGCGCCCGGCTCGGCGCGCTGCCGACCGCGCGGCCCGCGGCGGCCCGCCGACGCGGGAGGTCGCGGTGAGCGAGAACGCGATCGTCGTCGAGGGGCTGAGCAAGCGCTACGGCTCCGCCAGCCGGGGCGTCCTCGCGCTCGACGACGTCAGCTTGACGATCCCCGCCGGCACGGTCTTCGGATTGTTGGGCCCGAACGGCGCGGGCAAGACGACCCTGATCAAGGTCCTCACCGGCATCAGCGACATGACGAAGGGCCGCGCGACGGTCGCCGGATACGACGTGCGGACCCAGTCCCTGAAGGTGCGCGCCCGCATCGGCTGGGTCGCGGCGGAGGTGATCCTCGACGACGACTTCACCGCCCGGGAGAACCTCTGGCTCCAGGCCAAGCTGCAGGACCTCACGGACTGGGAGCCCCGCGCGGACCTCCTCCTGCGCTACTTCGACCTGAACGCTCGGGCCGACGACAAGGTCAGCGGGTTCTCGACCGGCATGCGCAAGAAGCTGGAGATCGCGCTCGCGCTGCTCCACCAGCCCTCGGTGATCTTCATGGACGAGCCGACGATCGGGCTCGACGTCAACACCCGGCGGATGCTCTGGGACATCGTGACCGGCGTCCACAAGGAGTTCGGCGTCACGGTGCTCCTGACCACGCATTACATCGAGGAGGCGGAAGCCCTCTGTGACCGCGTCGCGATCATCGATCGCGGCAAGGTCATCGCGGTCGGGACCCCGGCCGAGCTCAAGGCCCGGGTGCGGGCGGACGTCGTCCGCCTCGAGACCTCCGAGCCGCTCGACGTCGCCCGGGTGAGCGCGCTCGAGGGCGTGCAGGAGGTGCGACCCGAGGGCAACGATTGGCTGATCCGGGTGGGCTCGGCCGCGACGTTCCTGCCGGCACTGCTCGGCAGCGTGCGGACCGAGACGGTGCGGCGGATCACCGTCGAGGGCCCGAGCCTCGAGACCGTGTTCCTCGACCTGACGGGGCGGCGCATCGGGGCCGAGGAGCCGATGCGCGACGTCCGGCAGTTCTACGCGCAGATGCGGAGGGCGCGGCAGTGATCAGCCAGTTCTGGGGGCTCTACGCCCGCGAGATCCTGCGCACGTTCCGCAACCCGTTCGTCCTCGTGATCACGGTCGTGCAGCCGTTCATGTGGCTCGCCTTCTTCGGCTCGAGCTTCGCCAACGCCCCGCCGGAGTTCCTCAAGTCCTTCGTGGGCGCGAACAACTACATCGCGTTCCTGCTGCCGGGCACGCTGTCGACCTCGATGCTCTCGGTCGGGATGTTCGGTTCGATGAGCACGATCCAGGACAAGCGCTTCGGTTTCATGAAGCGCATCCTGATCACGCCGACGTCCAAGGGCGTCATCTTCATGTCGAAGGCGCTCGGCGGGGCGACGCGGGGGCTCGTGCAGTTCCCGATCATGATCGTCGCGGCGACGGTCTTCGGCGTCTCCTTCCACCTCTCGCCGATCGAGTGGGCGGCCTGGATCGTCGGGCTGTTCTCGCTGGCGATCGGCTTCGCGAGCCTGTTCCTCGCGGTCACGGCGTCCTCGACCGACTGGCAGACGCCGGGCGTCGTCTCGAACTTCATCACGATGCCGCTGATGTTCGCGAGCACCGCGCTGTTCAGCGGGGCGTTCTTCCCCAGCTGGATGATCGCGATCTCGAACGTGAACCCGATCACGTTCTCGGCGCTGCTCGGGCGGGCGTTCGTGCTCGGCACCGCCGTGCCGTGGATCAACCTCGGCTACCTGGTCGCCTTCGCGACGATCCTGCTCGTGGCCGGATATCTCGTCTCGTCGCGCTGGCTGAAGGTCGACTAGCGCGTCGCCCGGCCGGGCGCGGCCCGTCCGCGTTCGAGCGGGGTCGACGCGCGGCCCGACAGGGACCGGTGACTAGGGCGCCGCGGCGACCGAGAAGTCCGTGCCCTCCCAGCGATCCTGGTTCGGCCAGTAGAACGTGAAGCGCCAGGCCCGTCCGCCGCGTTCCAGCGGCGCGAGGTCGACGTAGTGGAGATCGAGCCCCGTGTCGATCGAGTCGAGGTCCTCGGTGCTGGCCCACCCGTCGCGGCTCGCATGGAGTCGGAACGCCCGCTCCGCGATGATCCGCAGGGTCTCGTTCGGCTCGATCGTCGCGGTCCGACGCCGGAACGTCCAGACCTCGAGGGGCGGCGGTGCCCGGTGCGCTCGGAGGTAGCGGTCGGCGACCTCGGGGACCCGGTCGAACACCTTGCGGTCGGACGCCGAGCGCAGCAGCTTGATGTACTCGGCGTGGGCCCAGCACAGCGGGGTCGCCGATTCGGTGGGCCGACCGAGCCACAGGTGGAGTTCCGGACGGTCCGGCTCGTCCCAGACCTGCTCGGGCAACAGGCCGGTCGCGGTCGCGAAGCGCTCGAGCGCTCGCAGGTACGGACCCGGGTCGTGGCCGCGCGCGAGCTCGTAGTGGCCGCGCTCGCCCGTGAGGAGCGGCCAGGCGCGGCCCCGGCCCCAGTCCGCGTACGGCCCGCCGTCGTCGCGATCGCCGTAGCCGTCGTGGTTGTAGCGGTGCCAGACCGGGCCCGCCGGGGTATCGACCTTCAGGACGCGGTCGACGACGCGGACGGAGTCGACGATCACCGGGTCGTCGGGGGAGCGGACCCCGCATCGGACGAGGTTGAGGAAGCCCGCGTCGACGATCTGGTTCGCCGGAAAGTCGGCCGGAACGCCCCGGGGGAGGTTGGGGAGGTGGACCATCCCCATGTCCGGCCCCTCGTGCGGGTTCGGGTCGTCGATCGGTGCCGGACGGATCCGCACGTAGTGGCGGGGGATCCCGGGAACGAGCGTGCCGGTCGTCGTGACCGTCCAGCGTTCGATGTGCCGCTCGAGGAAATCGGCGTACTCGTGCAGAAAGTCGGCGGCGACCCGATCGCCGCGCGCGCGGGCGGCCTCCGCCACGACCGAGATCGCCGCGATCGACACGGCGAGCGTCGACGGGGAGTAGCCGCTCAGCTCCTCCCAGCGGTCCTGCTGGGTGACGGGTCCGCTGGCGACGAGGAAGCGGGCCCCGCGGCGGATCATCGGGTAGGGGTCGAACTCGTCGAGCGCCTTGGCCGCGAGCAGCTGTCGGGCGAGGAGGATCGGCATCGCGGTCTCGTCGAGCTGGATGCCCGTCCAGTACGGGGTCCCGTCGACCCAGAAGTTCTGCGGGAAGCCGCCGTCCGGCTGCTGGCGGGTCGCGAGGTAGATCAGCGCGCGCGCGGGCGCCTCGGTCGTGCCCGAGGCGAGGAGCGCGCTCGCCGTATGCGACAGATCGCGCGTCCAGAGCAGGTGGTAGCCACCGCGGTCCTCGTCGCTCTTGGACGCGCCCCACGGGATCGACAGGGACGCGATGAACGCGCCCGGATAGACCTTGTCCTCGTGCGCCAGCAGGATCGAGCGGCTGGCGCGGTAGAGGCGTCCCCCGTCCCCCTGCGCACGGTCGAGCCGCAGCTCGTGGGCCGCGGTCCGGGACCACTGTTCGAGGAACCGCTTTCGGTGGACGTCGAACGGGGTCGCGAGCGACTGGAACAGGGTCGTGATCGCGGCCGCGACCGTCTCGCCGAAGGCGAGCCCGATCGTGAACTCCGGCACGTCCCGCACCGGCAGCTCCCCGGTGAGCGCCACGTTGCCGTTCGGGGCCCGGTCGAAGTGCCACTCCATCCGGTAGTGCTGCGAGAGGTCCGACCAGCCATCGCTCGCGCCGACGTACCCGACGGAGGCGTCGGCGAACGGAACGGTCGCCCCGAGCGCAAGCGCGGCGCCGTCCTTCTGGGCGGTCAGGATCGTCCGGTCGAGCCCGTGCATCACCGTCGCGTTGTTGCCCCAGCCGCCGACGTCGAGGTGCGGCGCGGCCAGGACGAACACCCGCAGCCGCTCGGCCAGCGAGGGATCGGCGACCTCGATCCCCGTCCGCATGAGCAGGCAGGGCAGATGGGGGTCGCCGATCACCTCCTTGTGGATGCGGTACCGGTGGCTGGGGTCCTCGCCGCGCACCCGGTAGCCGAGCGCGTGGTCGTCGGGTCGTTCGGTGACGGCCCCGAGGACCCGGCGCTCCTCGTGGAAGAACGTGGCGCCGTCCGTGACCAGGAGCTGCAGGTCGCGCAGCTGGGGCCGGTCGATCGTCGGGAAGTACACCTCCGTGACCGCGCCCCGCCAGAGCGTGAACCACAGGCGCGAGTCGGCCGAGTAGGCGGTCCCGACGCCGTCCTTGTTGCTGTGGGCCCAGCGCGGCGGCATCCCCGGGGCGCCGAACGCCACCCGATCGCCCCTCGGCTCCAGCGTCGCCACCTCGTGCGCCGGGCGGAGCGGCGCGTGCGCTTTGAGCTTTGGTGCCGGCGCGAACGGAGCGGTGGCCGCCGCGCTCCTTTTCTCACCGGCCCGTTTGCCCGCGCGTGGACCTCGGCCTCTTCGTGCTCCTCCTCCTCGTCACGGGGGGCATCGCCGGGCTCGTCGGATCGCTGACGGGGCTCGGCGGCGGCGTCATCGTCATCCCGATACTGGTCGTCCTCTTCGGCGTCGATTTCCCCACGGCCGCGGGCGCCGGCCTCATGACGATCCTGGCGACCTCGTCGACCACGGGGGCCGCCTACCTCCGCGAGCGCCTTACCGATCTCCGGATCGGAATGTTCCTCGAGATCGCGACGGTCCCGGGCGCGATCGTCGGCTCCGTGGCCACGGTCTTCCTGGCCCACGCGAACCTCGACGACGCGCTGCTGATCGCGCTCGGCTTGGTCCTGTTCGCGATCGTTCCGGGGAGCATCTCGCGTCGCGGCGAGGAGCTACCGTCCGGCGTCGTGCCCGATGCCCGGTCCCAGCGCCTCGGCCTGGAGGGCCGCTACCACGACAGCGCGCTCGGGCGCGACGTGGACTACCGCGCGGCGCAGACCGATCCGGCCCTCGGGGTGATGTTCGGGGCCGGCGTCGTCTCGGGGATGTTCGGGATCGGGGGCGGAGTGTTCAAGGTGCTCGCGCTCGAGCGGTTCCTGCGGCTGCCGATGAAGGTCGCGACCGCGACGAGCAACTTCATGATCGGCGTCACGGCGGCCGCCGGCGTCGGCGTCATGCTCTTCGCGGGGTACGTCAATCCGTTCCTCGCGGCCCCGGTCGCCGCCGGGACCGCCCTCGGGGCGGCCGTCGGGAGCCGGCTACTACCGGAACTGAGCAACCGGACGGTGCGGCTGTTCTTCCTGCCCGTCATCGCCGCGCTGGCTGTCGAGATCATCCTTCGGGGGCTGGGGATCGCATGACCGTGGTCCCGCCGCCGCCCGGCATGCCCGCCCGGCCGACGCTGCCGGCCGGGGCGCACGACCGCATGGCGGCGGTG
>DASPVQ010000017.1 GCA_035622275.1 Thermoplasmata archaeon
TTCGCGGCAACCAGCGGGTCACCGATCAGAATCCCGAGAACCGCTACCAGGCCTTGGAAAAGTACACGCGCGACCTCACGGCGCTCGCGCGCCGGGGAAAGCTCGACCCCGTCATCGGGCGCGACGAGGAGATCCGGCGCGTGATGCAGGTGCTGTCGCGGCGTACGAAGAACAATCCAGTCCTGATCGGGGAGCCGGGGGTCGGCAAGACGGCCATCGCCGAGGGTCTGGCCGGTCGCATCGTCTCCGGCGACGTACCGGAATCGCTGCGCGACAAGCGGATTCTGGCGCTCGACCTCGGCGCCCTCATCGCGGGAGCGAAGTTCCGCGGCGAGTTCGAAGAGCGCCTCAAGGCCGTGCTCAAGGAAGTCCAGAGCTCGAACGGCACCGTGCTGCTGTTCGTCGACGAATTGCACACGGTCGTCGGCGCCGGCAAGACCGAAGGCTCGATGGACGCCGGTAACCTGCTCAAGCCGCTCTTGGCGCGCGGCGAGCTGCACATGATCGGCGCGACGACGCTCGACGAGTACCGCAAGTACGTCGAGAAGGACGCGGCGCTCGAGCGGCGTTTTCAGCCGGTGATGGTCGACCAGCCGTCGGTCGAGGACACGATCTCGATCCTGCGCGGCCTGCGCGAGCGCTACGAGGCGCACCATGGCGTGAAGATCCAGGACGCAGCGCTGGTCGCCGCGGCGACGCTCGGTGCCCGGTACCTGCCTGACCGACATCTGCCGGACAAGGCGATCGACGCGATCGACGAGGCGGCCTCGATGGTCCGCCTGACGCTCGACTCGCGTCCGACGGAGCTCGACCAGCTCTCCCGGAGGATCCGGCAGCTGGAGATCGAGCGGACGGCGCTCGCCCGGGAAAAGGACCCCGCGACCCGCCAGCGGCTGGCCCAGCTGGAGAAGGAGCTCGCCAACCTCAAGGAGCGCGAGACCGCGGTGCAGGCCCGCTGGAAGAAGGAGCGCGAGCACGTGGAGCGGCTGCGCGCGCTGCGGGCGGAGCTGGAGGAGGCCCGGGCGAAGGAGGCCCAGGCCGAGCGGACCGGTGACCTGGAGGCGGCCGCGCGGCTGCGCTACGGCACGATCCCGGAGATCCAGAAGAAAACGGAACGGCTCTCGAAGTCGATCGAGGGGCGAGGCGTGCCCGGCCTCCTCCACGAGGAGGTCACGGAGGAGGATGTCGCGCTCGTCATCTCCAAATGGAGCGGCGTGCCCGTGAGCCGGCTCCTCCAGGGAGAGACCCAGCGCCTGCTCCGCATGGACGCGGAACTGCGGCGGCGGGTCATCGGACAGGACGAAGCGGTCGCGGCGGTCGCGGCCGCGGTGCTCCGCTCCCGCTCCGGACTTGCGGACCCGAACCGCCCGATGGGCTCGTTTTTGTTCGTGGGCCCGACCGGTGTCGGAAAGACCGAGCTCGCGAAAGCGCTCGCGGCGTTCCTCTTCCACTCCGACCGCGCGCTGGTGCGCATCGACATGAGCGAGTACATGGAGAAGCACACCATCGCGCGCCTGGTCGGCGCCCCGCCCGGCTACGTGGGCTACGAGGAGGGAGGTCAGCTGACCGAGCGGGTGCGGACCCACCCGTACACGGTCGTGCTCTTCGACGAGATCGAGAAAGCCCACCCCGACGTCGTCAACGTGCTGCTGCAGATCATGGACGACGGCCGGCTGACCGACGGCCAGGGCCGAACCGTGGACTTCCGCAACACGCTCATCATCATGACGAGCAACCTCGGTTCCGAACGGATCGCGGACGCGGCCTCCGACGAGGAGCGGCGCCGGCGCATCGAGCCGGCGCTGCGCGAGCACTTCCGCCCCGAGTTCCTCAACCGGCTCGACGAGATCGTGGTCTTCCACGCGCTCACCGAGAAGGAGATCCTGCGCATCGTCGACCTGCAGCTGGAACAGGTCGCCGCCCGCCTCGTGGACCGGCGCATCTCGCTGAGCGCGACCGATGCCGCGCGCACGCGCCTCGCCGCGGTCGGCTTCGATCCGCAGTTCGGCGCCCGTCCGCTCAAACGCACGATCCAGCGCCTCGTGGTCGATCCGCTCACGGTGAGGCTGTTGAGCGGGGAGGTCCCGGACGGCAGCACGGTGACCGTGGACGAGCGGGGGAGCGACCTCGCGATCGCGATCGGGCGGCCGAGGGCCGCGAAGGCCGCCGCATGAGCTCGGGTGTCACGATCGCGGTCGTCGGCGGGCCCCTCGCGCACGAACTCGGCAAGAAGGGGACGGCCTCGGATCTCACGCTCTACCACGCGGTGCGCGACGAGCACGCGGCCACGCTGGTCGAGCCGAGCCAGTTCCCCGAGCGGTTCCCGCCGCTCCTCGCCGCGCTCGCGATGGCCGACCGTTGCCTCCTCGTGGTCCCCGAGCTCTCCCGACCGGTCGCCGAGACGATCGCCACGGTCGAGCTCGCGGACGTGCCGACCACGATCGTGCGAGGTGCCGCGGTCGGACAGAGCGAGCTCGCACGAGCGCTGAAGGGCGGACGCCTCGAGACGGCGGAGCAGCGGCCGCTCGATCTCCCCGCCCTGCGAGCGCTCGTCGAGAGCTGGTCGGCGCCGATCGTCGACGGTCCGGTGGTGGTCCCCATCGACCACGCCTTTCCCGTGAAGGGCGTCGGTGCGGTCGCGCTCGGCGTCGTGCGGCGCGGCGTGCTGCACGCTCACGACAAGCTGCGTCTGTGGCCGGGCCCGAAGTCGGTCGAGGTCCGATCGATCCAGGTCCACGACATCGATCGAAGGGACGCCAGCAGCGGCGAGCGTGTCGGGGTCGCCCTGCGGGGCGTCGAGGCGGACGAGCTCAGTCGCGGGCAGGTCCTCGCCCCGGACGGTTCCCTGCGTGAGGGAGCGGCCCTGGTCGGCGGGGCGTTCGCACGATGCCGCTACTACCGCGGCGACGCCGGCCTCGGGGCCCAGGTGAACCTGGCCGTCGGGTTGCAGTCGGTCCCGGGCACGATCGACGAGCTCTCGGCGGCCGCGAGCCGGGTCAGCTCCGACCGGCCGGTCGTCCACGCGCCGGGCACGCGAGTCTACGTGATGGACCTGTCCGTCCCGCTGGGTCCGCGGTTGGTCGGCGCCTTCGCGCTCTAGGTCCCTCGAGGCTCCCGGGCCCCGCCTAGGCGAACATCGTGACGGACTCCTTGCGGAGCTCTTCCTCGCCGACGACCTTCTCGATGGCACGCTCGAAGTCGGAGAGCGTCACGCTGTCGCGCTCCTCCCGGATCGCCCACATGCCGGCCTCGGTGCAGACCGCCCGGATGTCGGCGCCGGTGGCGCCGTCGCACCGGCCCGCGAGCGCCTCGAAGTCGATCGGCTCGCGCAGCGCGATGCCGCGCGAGTGGATGCGGAAGATCTCCGCCCGGCCCTGGAAGGTCGGCACCGGGATCTCGATGATCCGGTCGAACCGGCCGGGGCGCAGGAGCGCGTCGTCGAGGATGTCGGGGCGGTTGGTCGCCGCGATGATCTTGACGTTCGAGAGCGGCTCGAAGCCGTCCATCTCGGCGAGCAGCTGCATCAGGGTGCGCTGCACCTCCCGGTCACCGCTCGTCGCGACCTCGAGCCGTTTCGCGCCGATCGAATCGACCTCGTCGATGAAGATGATCGTTGGCGCCTTCTCCCGCGCGAGCTGGAACAGCTCGCGGACCAGCCGGGCGCCCTCGCCGATGTACTTCTGCACCAGCTCGCTGCCGACGAGCCGGACGAAGGTCGCGTTGGTGTGGTGGGCGACCGCCTTCGCGATCATCGTCTTGCCCGTGCCCGGCGAGCCGATCAGCAGCACGCCCTTGGGGGGGTCGACGCCGACTTTCTTGTAGAGCTCGGAGCGGAGCAGCGGGTACTCGACCGCCTCCCGGATCTCACGGATCTGATCGGTGAGGCCCCCGATGTCCGAGTAGGTGATCGACGGCTTGTCCACGATCTCGCTCGCGGTGACGAGGGGATCGAGCGACGCGGGGAGGACCCCCATGACGGCCAGGGTCTGCTTGTTGAGCGCGACGCGGCTCCCGACGGTGATCTTCGAGTGCTCGACCGACTCCGCCGAGTTGACCACGAAGTCCGGCCCGGTCGACGACTTGACGATGACCCGGCCGTCCGTGAGGACGTCCCGCACGCTCCCGACGATCAGCGGTGGGTAGCGCAATCGGTCGAGCTCGGTCTTCAGCCGCTTGACCTCGCGCTGGAGGCGGAGGATCTCGGCCTCCATGTAGTGGCGCTCGCTCTCGACGCGCTTGATCGCCTCGGCGAGCTGGGTGTTCCGCAGCTCGAGGAAGTTCAGCCGGTCGAACGCCTCGTGGGGCGCTGCGGGCACGTCCGAATCGCTCATCGCAGTGAAATCCCGGCCTCCGCCGCGGTTCCCGGATATTCTCAAAGCGCGGTCCGCTTATAAGAAGTCGTCATTCGACGATGGTAACGGAGAGTTTTTCGTGACCCTCGCTGGCGGACGCGAGGTCCGTTCGTTCGCCCCGGGCCACGTGACCGGTCTGTTCGGCCGGATCACGGAGGCCGCCGACCCTCGCGCCCGAGGTTCGATCGGCGCCGGCATCGTCCTCGAGCTCGGCGTACGTGCGACGGCCCGGCACCAGCCCGACCGAGGTCGTCGGGTGCGCCTGACGAGCGATCTCGACCGCGCCCTGCCTATCTCCGAGGAGGTCGCCTGGCGCCTCCTCCCGGCGACCGCCGGCCGGCTCTCCGTGCACCTCGTGCACGAGCTGCCGGTCGGCCAGGGCTTCGGCATGAGCGCCGCCGGCGCGACCGCCACCGCCCTCGCCGTCGCCGGGGTTTTCGGCGAGAGACGCGCCAGGGCCCTCGAGGTCGCGCACCTCGCCGACCTGTTCGGGCGCGGAGGCCTCGGCGGCGTCGCGGCGATCGTCGGGGGCGGGGGCCTCGAGGTGCGTCGACGCGCCGGGCTGCCGCCCCGTGGCGAGGTCGTCCACCGCCCCTTGGATGGGGTGATCCTGCTCGGCGTCGTCGGCGCGGCGATCCCGTCGCCGGCCGCCCTCGCAGACCCCCGCGTGCTCGCGGACCTCCGGCACGCCGCGACGGGTCTGCCCGCCACGCTCGCTCGACTCACCCCGGAGCGATTCTGGTCCGCCAGCGAGCGATTCACCGACCGGGCCGGGCTCGCCTCGACCGAGGTGCGCCGTGCCCTTCGGGCGCTGCGGTCGCGCGGGTGCTGGGCGGCGCAGTCGATGTTCGGCGGCAGCCTATTCGCCCGACCGCGGTCGACCTCCCACCGGGCCAAGGCGCTCGCCTGGCTCGAGGACGCCGGGGTCCGGGCGGTGGAGGTGGGCGCGGCCCCGCGCGGCGCATTCGCCCGGCGCGCGCAACCGTTTTAATGGGAGTCCCGTCTGGGCCGCGCCCATGACCCGCAAGCCGGCCCGGATGTACCGCAAGATCGAGGGGCAGGTGTACACCCGGCGGGAGTACATGGGCGGGGTCCCGACCTGCCGCATCACCCAGTTCGACACCGGCGACCTACGCAGCGCCTTCCCCGTCGCGCTGTCGCTCGACACCGAGGAGGCCGCGCAGGTGCGCGACATCGCGCTCGAGGCCGCCCGCATCAGCGCCGTGCGCGTGCTCGAGAAGCACGCGCCGAACCAGTTCCATCTCAAGGTGCGGCGCTTCCCCCACCAGATCCTGCGGGAGCACAAGATGGCGATGGGCGCCGGCGCCGACCGTATCTCCGATGGGATGCGGCGCGCCTTCGGCAAGCCGGTCGGCCACGCGGTGCGCGCCCAGATCGGGACCGAGCTGCTCACCGTCTACACGACGGAGGAGCACGTGCCCGATGCCAAGGAGGCGCTGCGCAAGGCCTCCCACAAGCTGCCGGTGCCCACGCGGCTGAACGTGGTCCGCGCTACGTCTTCGTAGGCGACGGCCGGACGACCAGGACCGGGCACGGGGCGTGCTCGACGAGCGCGCTCGACACGCTGCCGAGGAAGATCCGCTTCGCGGTCGTGAGCCCGCGCGAGCCGACGACGAGGAGGTCGGTGGGGTGCTTGTCGAGATGGTCGAGCAGTTCGTCGACGATCACGCCCTCGTAGGCGATTCCGTCGACGGCGCCGAGGCCGGCGCCCTTCGCCTTCTTCACGGCGTCCTCGACGATTTGCCGGAACCGACCCAGCTCGCTCGGCGGCACGACGGCCGGCACGAACGGCTCGCTCGGCGCCATGTAGACCGGCACGAACGGTGCAACGCCGACGACGGTGAGCGAGGCGTGGTACTGACCCGCGATGTCGATCGCCACGTCGAGCGCCGCGTCCGCGTTCGCCGAGCCATCGACCGCGACGGCGAGCCGTCGGAAGATCCCCCGCGCCATCGACTCGCGCCAGCGGAGGCGGGCTACAAGGCGCTTTCGTGAAGATCGGATGACGCGGAGAGCGGGGCGGCCGGGCGCGGCCCTGGCCCCGCCCCGCAGCGCAACCATTTTAAACCGAGGGCTCGCCTCGCAATCACGGTAGGTGCCAGTCCGTGCCTCCCGTGTGCAGCAACTGCGGCTCGAGCGACTTTGTCTGGGCGAACGATCTGAAGACCGGCTCGATGGGCCGCGGCGGACTCTCGCTGCGCGCCCGCGGGGAGCTCTCGCTGGGGACGCGCATCTGTCGGGTGTGCGGTCACGCGGACCTGTTCCTCAAGGACCCTTCGACGCTCCGCCATCCCCACACGTGGCAGCCGGGCGAGTTCGTCCCGATCGGCGGCTCCAATTCGGCGGCGTCCGCTCGCAAGGCCGAGGCGGCACCCGCGCGTCCGGCGGACGGCGCGCCGGCCCCACCGGCGTCGCCGGTCCGCGCCACCGCGGCGGAGCCCATGGCGCCGCCACCTCCACCCCCACCGCCACCTCCCCCGCCCGAGCCGACCGTGATGCCGGCGCCGAGCGCTCCGGTCGCGTCCGTCGAGGAGTCCGCCGCGCGTCGCCCGGCCCGGCGTCGGTCGAAGGCCAAGGCGGCCCCCGTCGAGTCAGCGTCCTAGGACGAGTCGGGCCCCGGGCGCCGGGAACCGACGCGCATCGCCCGCGGGTAGCGGGGCATGGATTTGAACCATGGATCTACGGGTTATGAGCCCGTCGGGATTTCAGGACGACCGGCGGTGCCGGGCGCTTTCCTGACTACCCTACCCCGCTGCGGGTCGAGCTAGCCGGCTGCCGTATATGAAACTTCGAGTCGGAAACTCTGGGGGAGCCGCGTCGGCCGCCGCGGCGAGGCCCGGCGACCGAGCGTGTCCACGATAGCCGGGTGCGATCGGGCGCGTGCCGCAGCGCTCAGAGGATCGGCGCGGGCCGCGTGCCGGAATAGACCATGAGACCCGAGACCTCGACCGTGGTGGGCGTCGACGCGCTCGCTTCGTACTCCATCGGGTCTCCGCAGACCCCGTGGGAGAGGAACGCGAAGCCACCGGACGTTGCGTTCGTGACGTAGTAGAGCGCCGCGAATTCGTTGACGCCGAGCGCTAGGAACAGGCCGAATCGCTGCAGCACCTGCCCGTCCGAAGTGTTCCAGAGAAGTGAGATCGTCGCGTTGTCCTGCGGGTTCGAGGGATCGCAGTAGGTCGACGCCGGCACGAGCTTGATGTCGCCCGTCGGGAGCCCCATTTCGAACGAGAAGCTCGTTGCGACCGTCGCGCCGGTCGAGGCGAGGGGGAGTACCGCGAGGACGATCACCGCCGCCAGAGTCACTGAGGCCGCGACCGCGATCGCGGGCCAGCGTCGGCCGTTGACGGACGGAGGCGGGGGAGGAGGAGGCACCGTCCGCGTCATGGTACCGCGTCCCGCAGGGCCCCTCCGCCCACCCCCCGCGGTGAGGTTGCCGACCTAGATGAGCGTCCCCGGTGGCGATGGCCCGGCGCCATGCGCGCAGCGAGCGGCGGTGCCCCGCCGCTGGGTCAGCCGGTTCGGGCACGGAGGACCGGGCGCCGAACGCCCGTCGACTCCCGGGTCGGCTACTTCGCGTCGGAGGGCTCGGGGTCGCTCCACTCGTGGATCGGCTTCTTGCGGACCCCCGCCGCCCGAGCGAGCGCGTTCTTGGCGCCCTCTCGCGCGAGCCGGGGCGCTCCGGCGACATCCCTCTCGACATCGTGACCCATCGCGCCTAGGGCCTCGCGCATCTCGTGCAGGTGCTCTCGAAAGCGTGGCCGGTCGTTCTCCTCGGTCATGGTGATCCGGAGGACGCTCGCGCCGCCGGCCCAAAAACCTTCAGGTCCAGGCGCAGCGCGGCGTCCCCTTCCCGCCACCGGCTCCTCCGCCGGGCCGGAGGCCGGTCCCTACGGGCCCCGAACCCCGTCCCACGCCGGGGGCGGTCCGCGTGGGAGACGCCGGGGCCTTACCCATCGAGGTCCTGACGAGCGCGAGCGCCCACGCCGCCGAACAGCCACCGCGGGAGGCGTTCGCTCTGCGGATTCCACTCCTTGAGGCAACTCGTACGGGTGATCCCACGGCTAAGAGTCGCGCCGCGAGCGAATGAGCGGGTGACACGGGTGGCCTTCCCCGGCTAGCGAGCTCGCCTTCGTCGGGGTCGGTAGTCTCGCGGCCAGCGCTTCCTCGGAGGGCCGAGTTGTTTGCCCAGGATCAGTCCCCGACGTGAGAATCCGTTCCGGAAGTAGAGCCGCTGCGCTTTCTGGTTGGGGAAGAAAACGCTCAGACCCATCAGGTCGCAACCCTCGCGACGGAACCGCTCTTCCGTCTCGTGGAGCAGTCGGGTTCCGATCCCCCTCCCGCGCCACCTCGCGAGGACCGACAGGTCGCTGAGGTAACCAAAACGGGTCGGAACCTCCGTGGTTCGCTGGGCCGGGGAGAACTTGACCTGCCAGGCGACCGCGACGCCGGCCGTCTCGCCGTCTACCTGAGCCACGAGGATGAATCCCTGATCCTGTCGCACCCGATGCAGAATCTGACGAAGGAACAGCTTCCCGTGAGTCGGAAGGCGAACCGTGCGCCTCCACGGATCGAGAGGAACCATCGCGTCGTGCATCTCGTCCAGGCAGCGGACGACGTCGTTTCGGTCCGTGGACCGATAGTCTCGGATGACGAGCTTCAACGCGGTTGAAGGGCGTACGGGAACCGATAGATGAGCTCGCCGAAGTGGCCCGGCGACTTCGGCATGAATCCGGTGCGATGTCCCCGCGGGCGTGTGCTCCCCTCGAGAGAGGCCGGTCCCCGTTCGGGTCATGCGGGCCACGTGGGGGCCGACGGCCGGCGCCCTGAGGGGGACTCGGTACTCACCACTCCGGACCCCACCGCCCGGGGATCCGAAGCGGCGGTGATACGAGAGCCACGATCACGACGGGATCGACCCACGCGCGCGGCCATTGTTTCACCACCCTTCCCCAGGCGCCAAGGGTCCCCCCGAGGTCAGCCTCGAGCCGGAGCCCGAGCGCGATAGCGTTCCTCGATCGCCGTCGCGAGGCGGCCCCACGTAGCCGAGACTCGCCGTCGCAGCTCCCTTGGCGTCGGGAAATCTCGAGTCACCCAGCGCTCGGTGACGTACAGCTCAAGGCGTGTCTTCCTCGGTCCCAGCCGGACCAGGTGGTAGTCGAGCGCCATGCGGTCGGTTTCGTCGATCTGATCGGTGTGCCAATCCGCGGGCGGATGGAGCCGGACGACATCCACGGCGATATCCGGGTCGTGCGACCCGTTAGGCGCTAGCCGTACTCGTACGACTCGGTGCGGCGAGATACGGAGCACCCGGAACCGGGGCTTGATCGCGCCTTTGCGGCCGAGCCGCCCGTCATCGGAACGATAGTCGGTGCACCAATCGTAGACATACCTGAGGGGTGCGTGGACCGTCTTGGAGACTCGGACCGTCGTCGTCGCGAACACACGATGGCCCCGCTGCGGCATGCCGTGGGGACAGCCAGGGCGTACTTGAATGGTGGAGTGGCCGTCCGCGTTATCGTCGGCATTGTTGGCAGCTCGGCTACGCGCCGACGTGCCCGGAGATACTCCGGCCGACCGAATCACGGGCAGGGCCTGGGTCATAGCGGAAAGGCCCGCCTTCGTTCCCTGGGCGGGTGAGCGAGTTCTAGCCGACCACTCGGCAGAGGCGGGTTCTTCCCGTCCGAGCTCGACGATCCTGCGTGCGCGCCGGAAGGTCAGCCGGACGGGTCGAGCGATGGCAGGTCGTGAGGAAGAAATTTCAGCCGGGAAGGGGTGTGATCTACGGGTTCGAAGCCTCGCGGGGAGGCTCCCGAGAACGGGTGCACTCGGCAGACGTTCGCCCCGCGGCCAAAGGACCGTGAGAATCGGGTGCCTTCCACTCGCTGAAGGTCCCCACGGGGCGATTCGTTCGACCTGCGACCATTCGAGGGTCACACTATAGGCCCGATTTCTTGAGCAGCTGAGCGAATCGAGGATCCTTACGGACTGGCTCCGCGAGGGGGCTTAATCGCCAGAAGTGAAAGGGGATCTGCCGTCGTTCCCACATCGTTTCCAGGACTCGAAAGCATTCGTCCCGGTCACCGAGGAGAGCAAGCGTCATGGCCCTGCCGTGGAGCGTCTCCTGGGTTTCCCGCCGGCCGCGGAGCTCCTGGAGAAGGTCCCTTGCCATGTCTGTTTGCCTCGCCAAAGCATAGATTATGGCCCGAGCGAACGAGGTCCCACGGTAGCCATCATCGGTGGGCAGCTCCTCCGCGCGCAGAACTTCTCGCACGGCACTCTCGAAGTCCGAACGCTGAGCGTAGTAGAAGGCAAGTCCCTCGTGGTAGTCGTGACCCCCAGGATCGAGCTGGGCGAAACGGTCCAACGCCTGCTTCGCTTCGTCGAGTTTCTGGAGGTACAGAAGGAGTCCCACGTGAAAACCGACGACGGTCTTGGACTGGGGGTCGGCCTCCTCAGCCAGTCTCAGCTCCCGTAACGCCTCCTGCGGGCGGACCTCCTCCGCGAGAAGTGACGCATACCACAGACGGGTCTGGGAGTAGCTCGGATTCAGTGAGAGCGCTATCTTCGCCTCGTTCTCCGCGGCAGACCATTCTTCCTTTGTCAACGCACCGTTGTACAAAAAGTGGCCAAGCGCGCCATGCGCCTCGGCGAGATTTGGATCAAGCTCGATAGCGCGGGAAGCGAACCGATGGCTGGGTTCTACTCTGGTTCTTTCCGCTGTATGATAGAATATGGCGAGCGAATGAGTTACTTCCGCGAGCCCGGCGTACGCACGAGCATTTTGTGGGTCGAGGGAGACGGCCCGTTCGAACTGTTCCCGAGCCTCGTTCAATGATTTTTCGGATAGGGAGTCGAGTTCTGCCTTTCGACCCTTGAGGTAGGCCACGTAGGATTCCGGGTCCACGGTTCGACTTCCGGCGAGTCGAGCTGCGTCGCCCTCTTGGACGCGGACCTTGAGAACCGGTGCAACCTTACTCGCTACTTCGGCCTGGACCGCGAAGACATCCTCGAGTTCACGATCGTACGTCTCCGCCCATAGGTGTTCCTGGGTGGTGGTGTCGATCAGCTGGAGGCTGATGCGTAGCCGGATCCCCGCTTTTCGAACACTTCCCTCCAGAATCTGGCTCGCTCCGAGCTCGATACCGATCTGGGGCACTGGTTTCGGCGTCGACTTGTACTGCTTGACCGAGGTGTGAGCGATTACCCGCAGCCCGCGCAGCTGGGACAGGACGGAGATGAGTTCCTCCGTAAGGCCATCCGCAAAGTACTCATCTTTCGGGTCAGGACTGATACTGTCGAGGGGCAGGACCGCTAGGCGAGGCACAGTTGGTCCTTTGGCGGGTTCCTCTTTGGCGGTCCACGGGAGGACCACGCGATAGACCTCGATCGGTTCCCGAATTCCCTTCAGATTCCTTGGACCGAGCTTCTCGAGCTGGTAGGGCACCTTGTTGTGCACCTGGTCGAAGACTTGTACCGAGAAGCAGACTCCCCCCTCTTCTGCGAGAGGTTCGATCCGGGATGCGATGTTGACGGCGTCCCCGAAAATGTCGGTCCCTTTCTCCTGAACGTCCCCCAGATGAATTCCCAGACGCAAGCGAAGAGGGTGGGCCCCCTCCTGCGTGTTGCGCTCATGCACGGATCGCTGGAGGTCCACCGCGCACTGTAGCGCATCCAACGCGTTGGGGAACTCGACCAGCGTCCCGTCGCCCATGGACTTGATCTTGCGGCCCCGGTGGGCCACCAGGGTCGTCCCGATCAGTTCTTCCTGCTCTTCGAGGAGCTGGAGCGCTCCCGCCTCGTCCCGATGAGTGTCCTGAGTGAATCCCTGAAGATCGGTGAACATGATGGCGGCGAGGCGACGGGTTGCAACCACGGCCCGGAGACGTCCCGCGATAGATTAAACGCTGAGATTCAATGAGTCGGACCCGAAACCGTGAGTCCCGAAACGGCCGGTTCTTTCCTGAGGACAACCTTCGTATTCGGAGGTCGCCTTTTGGGCACAACGGCTTCTTCTCGGCCTGGCCCACGGATCCCTTTCTTCGAGCCGCGCAAGCCGCCGATCGAATCTCAAGAGAACCAAGGGTGAGCGAGAAAATTCAGCCGCGGGAGGGGTTTGAACTAAGGGTTCAGATCCGCCCCGAAGGGGCCCGGTCCGAGACCACCTTTCGCAACCGTTTCAGCTTGTCGTAGAACTCGGGCAGCCGGAATCCGAAAGCGATGAAAACCAGAGACTCGCCCCGGCGGAAGTAGATACCTCGCCAGAGATCCCGTACGTGGAGCGAGTACAGCCCTCCGGTCGCGATGCGCTGGCGTTGCCGCAATTCCTCGGCGTACCACTCGGGTCCTCGGGCGAGCGGAGTATTGCTCACAGCCAACTCTCGAAACGCCGCGATGAACACTTCTCGGACATCGGGAGGGAGCGCGAGAAACTCGGTGTCCGCCTCCTCGTCGCTCGCGAGGCGAAACGGCACGGTGCGCTCAGTACGGCTGCTCTCGGCTGCGAACGATGAGCTCCTCGATAGGATGCGGCCGCCCCTCTCGAATCCGACGGGCCAGCTCCGCCATGGTCAGCTGGGTCGGGTGGGCGATGATCAACCCGCGAATGACATCGTCGTAGGTGGCGCCGCCGGTCTTCAGACCCTCCAATAGCTTCCGCGTCTCCTGAGAAACCGTGATGGTCGTTGCTGCCATGGCTCAGGTCAATTGCAATTATGGCTATGTTGCAGTTAAAGCTATTGACACGCCAGAAACATGGCCCTTCGAAGGCCGTTGGTTTGGAGCCGCGGGAGGGATTTGAACCCTCGGCCTGCTCCTTACCAAGGAGCCGCTCTGCCAGCTGAGCCACCGCGGCGCGTCAGCGCTTACGGGATGCGTGGGGCCTCTTGCGCTTTCGGGTCGCCGCGGAGACGCGCGGGCGCGCCCACGGGAATCCGTCCGAGCGCTGGACCCAGTCCCGGCGGGAGAGGAGCGGCGGCGGCTGCCGCGTGAGGAAGGCGTTCATCCCCTCGCGCTGATCCACGCTCCCGAAGAGCTGGGCCCACAGCTCGAGCTCGTAGCGCAGGCCCGCGTCGATGTCGGGATACATCGCCCGGTGGATCGCGTACTTCGCGGCGGCCAGAGCGAGCGGCGGCTTGCGTGCCAGCTCTTCCGCGAGCGCGAGCGCGGCCGGCAGCAGCTCGGAGCGCGGCACGACGCGGTCCACGAACCCGGCTATCGCCGCGTCGGCGGCGGTGACGGGCCGCCCGGTGAGGATCCACCGTCGCGCCCGGGCCGGGCCGATCCGCGCCGGCAGTCGCTGACTGCCGCCCCAGCCCGGGAGGATCCCGAGATTGATCTCGGGTTGCGCGAACTGCGCGTCCTCGCTCGCGACGACGAAGTCGCAGGCGAGCGCGATCTCACAGCCTCCGCCGAAGGCGACCCCGTGCACGGCCGCGATCACCGGTAACGGCAGCCGCTCGATCGTCCGGGTCAGGGCCTGGCCGAGACCCCCGTAGTCGAGCGCCTCGGCCCGGCTCATCGGCGCCATGTCGCGGATGTTCGCCCCCGCGGAGAACGCCTTTTCCGCGGCCCCGGTGAGCACGACGGCACGCACATCCTCGTCGTCCGGCGCCGTCGCCAGCCGACGCCCGAGCTGCTCCAGCACCGGGCGGCTGAGCACGTTCACGGGCGGGTGGTCGATGGTGAGGACGAGGGAGGGACCGATCCGCGCGGCCCGGACGAGCTCCGGCGTTGGGTCCATCGTCGTGCGGACCCGTGCCGTCCTATTTAGCCCGCACGGCCTCCCGGTCCCCGGTACATCAAATCGATGACTCCCACGGTGGTCGCGACCTGGTTCGGGGTCTTCCTGGTCGATGCCGCGCAGGTCGTCGACACGCAGCGGGCGCCGCTCGACGCGGGAGCGCTCGCGGAGCGGGCTCGCGCCCGACGGGAAGGACAACTGACCCCCGAGGAGATCGCGCTGCTGGCGCGACGGGGCTCCGCGGAGTGGGGAACGCGGGATCGGCGGCTCGCCGACCACGGACTCCGGCTCGACTTCGCGGCCGCGTTGCTGCCCGCTGGCCTGGAGCCGCCGGACGCGCGAGTGCGATGGCGCGAGGCCCTGCTCGCGGAGGCCGAGCGCGCTCTGGCCGCCGCATGGGACCCGTCCGTCCATGTCGAGGAGGCGGTGCGCGCGGCGGCAGACCTCGATCGCGTCCGGAACCTGGTCGGGGAGCGACTCGGCAGTTGGGTCGCCCGGGACGCTCCGGAGATCGATCCCGGCGATCACGAGCGGGCCGCGCGGCACGCGCTGGGCCCCACCACCGGCTCCCGACTCGGCCCGGCCGACCCCGAGCTGCGCGAGGCCCGCCGGCAGCTCGCCGAGCTGTACGATTCGCTCGGCACCGTCCGCGCCCAGTTGGGCGCCGCCGTCGCTGCCGCCACTCCGCAGCGGGCTCCGAACCTCGCGGCTCTCCTCGGGCCCGAGCTGGCGGCCCGCCTCCTCGCGCACGCCGGCGGCCTCGATCGCCTGGCGCGACTGCCCGCGAGCACGATCCAGGTGCTCGGGGCCGAGAGCGCGTTCTTCGAGCACCTTCGGGGACGGGCGCCGCCGCCCCGGCACGGGCTGCTCTTCCTGCATCCGGCCGTCCAGTCGGCGGTCCGGCGGGATCGGGGCCGACTCGCCCGAACGCTGGCGGGCAAGGTCGCGATCGCCGCCCGGCTCGATCACGCCGGGGCTCCGGTCGACCCGGCGCTCGCGGCGTCGTTCCAGGCCCGTCGCGATCGGATCCGCTCCGAAGGCGCGGGCCCGCGCGGCCCGGGCGGCCGGCGCGGTTCAGGGAAGCCACTTGACCGTGCAGCCGGCGACCGATAGCTCGGCCGGTCGGACCGGGCTGCCGGCGAGCGCCTGGTCGAGCGCGCGCTCCAGATAGCGCTCGGTCACCCGCTCCGGGTGCTGGTGGTCGTTGTCGATCCGCCCCTGGAACAGCAACCGGCGGTCCCGGCCGAAGAGCATCGGGTGGGGCGTGACGAGCGCCCCGTAGGCGTGCGCGATCTCCTGCGTCTCGTCCTGCAGATACGGGAACGGGTAGCCATGCTCCGCAGCCCGACGGACCATGGACTCCAGGCGGTCCTCGGGGTAGGCCCGGTCGTCGTTCGAGTTGATCAGGAAGACGTCGACCCCTTTCGGGATGTACCGGCGTCCCAGCTCGACCATCCGGCCCTCCCAGGCCCGCACGTACGGGCAGTGATTGCACCAGAAGACGACCAGGACGAGGTGGTCGTTCGGGACATCCGAGAGACGGTAGGTCTTCCCGTCGACGCCCGGCAGGGCGAACTCGGGCGCGGGATCGCCGGCGTGGAGCCGGAACTCGCTCATCTCAGCCATGCGGTCTCGGATGCGAGGGCGTTCTTAGCGTTTTGAGGCCATGGACGGTGCGTCGGGCGTGCCGCAGGGTCCGCCGATCGTCGCGGGCATGATCCCGCTGGCGGAGAGCCTCGGCCAGGACGAACGGTCGTTGAGGGCCGGGCGCCACCGGGCGCATGCCGCGGCGCTCTCGGATCGATCGGTGTCCTACGGCGTCGGCGTCCGGGGCGCGCCGGCCTATCTGGCGCGCGCTCGCGAGCTCGGGATACCGGCGCTCCGCCGGACGACCGGCGGCACCGGCCTCGTGCACCTCGCCGGCGATCTCGTCTGGTCGATCGTCCTACCGCGCTCGGATCCCCGGGTGGGGCGGGACTTCGTGCGCGCGTACGCACGACTCGGCGAGCCGCTCGTGCGCTTCTTCGTGGGGCTCGGCCTCGACGCACGCTGGTCCGATCCGCCGGGTCTCGTCGACGACTACTGCCCGTTGAGCGCCCGCGGTTCCGTCCTCGTCTCCTCGGGCCGCGTCATCGGCGCCGCGGCCCAGCACCTGTCCCGAGACTCGCTCCTGCACCAGGGGACCGTGTTCGTGTCCGTCGATCGGCCGCTCATCGCCCGACTCTTCGGGATCGCCGACGGGACGATCACGGCCCGTCTCTCGGGTCTCAGGGAGCTCGGCCTCGAGCGCCGTGCGCCGGCGTCGCTCGCGTCGGATCTCCAGCGACTCCTCGCCAGCGCCTTGGAGCGCCCGGGCTGACCCCTAGCGCGACTCCGGGGGAGGAGGTCGGGCCGCCCAGAGCGCCCGTGCCGCCCGCTCCGCTTCGGCGCGGATCTGGGACCAGTCTCCACCGGTCAGGCGGCGACCTTCCACCACCGCGACGCCCCCGACGAAGACAGAGTCGATCGCCTCGTCGCTCGCGGAATAGGCGAGATGCGAGACGATCGTCTCCGGGCGCGCGGGGACGAGCGTGGGATGGTCGAGCCGGACCAGCGAGAAGTCGGCGCGCTTACCTACCTCGATCGAACCGATCTCCTCGGCGCGGCCGAGCAGCCGCGCGCCCTCGATCGTCGCCAGGTCGAGCAGTTCCTGCGCGGGGAGCGCGGTCGCGTCCCACCGGTGGTTCTTCTGCACGAGCCCGGCGAGGTGCATCTCGCGGAGCATCGACAGCGAGTTGTTGCTCGCCACCGAGTCCGTGCCCAGCCCGACGCTCGCCCCGGCCCGACGCAGCTCGACGATCGGTGCGACGCCCCCCGAGGCGAGTTTCAGATTCGAGCTCGCACAGTGCGCGACCCCGACCCCCCGTCGGGCGATCAGCTCGATCTCCCGGCCCGTCAACCATGCGGCGTGCGCCGCCACCTGTCGGGGACCCAGCACACCGAGCTCGTCGAGCCATTCGACGGGCCGTCGGCCGGTCCTTTCCAGGTGGTCGCTCACCTCGCGCCGGGTCTCGGAGAGATGGTAGTGGAGGAGCGTCCGATGCCGGTCCGCGAGGGCCTTCGCGCCCTCCCACGTCTCGCGCCCGCAGACGTAGACGCCCTGCGGGGCGACGAGCGGCTCGACGAGCGGATGGCGCTGCCAGCGGTCGATGAACGCGGCGGCGTTGTCGAGCGGGCGGCCGTGCTGCGTCGTGAGCTCGGCATCCAGCACCGCCCAGCCGAGGAACCCGCGGATCCCGAGGGAAACGCAGGCGCGCGCGATCGCGTCCTCGAAGTAGTACAGGTCCAGGAACGCGGTCGTGCCTCCCAGCAGCATCTCGGCGATCCCGGCCCGCGCGCCCGCCTCCACGTCGGCCTCGGTTCGGTTCGCGTCGACCGCGAAGAGTACCTCGAGGAATCCGGCGAGCTCCCGGTCGTCCGCGATACCGCGCATTGGGGTCATCGCGACGTGGGTGTGGGCGTTCACGAGCCCCGGCACGAGCGCGAAGCCGCTCCCGTCGATCTCGTTGGCTCCCTCCCGGGGCGCCCGCGGGCCGACGTGGACGAACCGCCCCTGCTCGATCCGCACGTCGGCGCGTCCGACCGACCGCCGCGCGTCCTGGTGAACGACCAGGGCGTCGGCGATCACCAGCGGCGGCGGTTCGCGCGCGAGGCCCTCGGTCGTGCTCCGACCTCCGGCCTAGATGTCGAGGTTCGTCACCTCGACCGCGTGCTCCTGGATGTACTCGCGGCGGGGCTCGACCTCCTCGCCCATCAGGATCTGGAACAGCATGTTGGCCCGGCCCGCGTCCTCGACCGTCACCTTGAGCAGGGTCCGCGCCCCGGGGCGCATCGTCGTCTCGCTCAGCTGCTCGGCGTTCATCTCGCCGAGCCCCTTGTAGCGCTGGATCACGAGCCCCTTCGAACCGCCCAGCTCCTCGATCGAGCGGTCCCGCTCCTCGTCGGAGTAGGCCCAGCGGAACTTCGCGCCCTTCTGGAGGCGATAGAGGGGCGCCTGGGCGATGTAGACGTGCCCGTCGGTGATCAGCTGGGGCATCTTGCGGTAGAATAGCGTGAGCAGCAGCGTGCGGATGTGGGAGCCGTCGACGTCGGCGTCGGTCATCAGGATGATCTTGTGGTAGCGCAGCCGCGACATGTCGATCTCGTCGCCGATCCCGATCCCGATCGCCGTGATCAGGGAGCGGATGTGCTCGTTCTGGAGCATCTTGTCGAGGCGGGCCTTCTCGACGTTGAGGATCTTGCCGCGCAGTGGCAGCACGGCCTGGAACTCGCGATCGCGGCCCTGCTTCGCGGTCCCGCCCGCGCTATCGCCCTCCACGATGAACAGCTCGCAGTCGGCGGGGTTGCGCGAGTGGCAGTCGGCGAGCTTGCCGGGCAGCCCTCCGCCTTCGAGCAGGCCCTTGCGGCGCGTGAGCTCGCGGGCCTTGCGCGCGGCTTCGCGCGCCTGCGCGGCCTGCGCGGCCTTCGCCACAAGGCTCTGGGCGTCGGCGGGGTGCTCCTCGAGGAACTCCGCGAGCTTCTCGTTGACGGCGCTCTCGACCTGACCCTTGACCTCGGAGTTACCGAGGCGCGCCTTGGTCTGGCCCTCGAACTGCGGCTCGAGGACCTTGACGGAGAGGACCGCGGTGAGCCCCTCGCGCACGTCCTCGCCGGTCAGCCCTTCGCGCTCGCCCTTGATGAACCCGCGCTTGCGAGCGTAGTCGTTGAGCGTTCGAGTGAGCGCCGCCCGGAAGCCCACGACGTGGGTGCCACCGTCCGGCGTGTGGATGTTGTTGACGAAAGCGAGCGTCGTCTCGTTGTACCCGTCGTTGTACTCCATGGCGAGCTCGATGTCGGTCGAGTTGCGCTTCGCGTGGAAGTAGATCGGCGGCCGGAACAGCGGGTTCGTCGACGTGTTGAGGTCCTCGACGAACTCGCAGATGCCGCCGGCGTGGTGGAACTCCACGGCCGATCGGTCCCGCTCGTCGCGAAAGCCGATCGTGACGCCGGGGTTGAGGAACGACAGTTCCTTCAGCCGTCGCTCCACGGTCGCGTGGTCGAACGAGATCGTCTCGAGGACCGTCGGATCGGGGCGGAACCGCGCCTCGGTACCGGTCCCCGTCGCCGTCCCGGCGATCCTCACCGGAGCCACTGGTGCGCCGCGCTCGTAGCGCTGGAAGTACTCGTGACCGTCGCGGCGGACGCGCAGCTCGAACCACTCGCTGAGCGCGTTGACCACGTGGAGACCGACCCCGTGGAGCCCGCCGGACACTTTGTAGGTGTTCCGGTCGAACTTCGAGCCGGCGTGGAGGACCGTCATCACGATCTCCAGCGTCGGCTTGCCGTACTTCGGGTGGTCCTCGACGGGGATCCCCCGCCCGTTGTCCGTGACCGTGCACGAGCCGTCGGCATGCAGGGTGACGTCGATGCGGTCGCAGGCCCCCGCGAGCACCTCATCGATCGAGTTGTCCACCACTTCGTAGATGAGCTGGTGGAGCCCTCGGGCGTCGGTCGAGCCGATGTACATGCCCGGGCGCTTGCGAACCGCCGCCAGACCCTCCAGCACCTGGATGGAACTGGCGTCGTACGCGGGCACGGAAACCGTCTCCGGGGCCATCGGAATACCGCCGACAGAGTCGGCGTGATGAACCGAGCCGGGCATGCGTTATAACGCTTGGGTTTCGGCGGAAAAATCGCCACGAAATCACGCGCTCCGGAGCCCGCTTCCGGAGCCGTCGGGGACTCGACGCGCTCGCCCCCGCGACCGGGGTTCCGCCGCGCTCCGCCGTGTCCCGGTGGGGCGCCAGAAGCCGTAATAGTCGCGACCCCACTGCGCAGGCCGGACCGATGGGCGACGAGTCGAAGCCGAGCGCGCCGGAGGCGGCCAACGCGGCGACGCTCACGGGCGAGACCGGTGCGGCGGTCCCGAGCAGCGGGTCTCCGCCCGAGGACTGGGCGACCCGGTTCAAGTACCTCTACGCCGACTTCGAGAACTTCCGTCGGCGCGCCGAGCGCGAGCGGGAGTCGCTGACCCGGCAGAGCCGCGGCGCGATGCTCCGGGAGCTGCTGCCGATCATCGAGGCGTTCCATGGCGCCGCTCGGGCGGCCGCCGAGCTCCCCGGCGACCACCCCCTCCGTCGTGGCATCGAGCTCCTCGACCGGGAGTGGTCGACGTTCCTCAAGCACGAGGGCGTCGAGCCGATCGCCCGGGTCGGAGGGACGTTCCGGCCGGAGGAGGCGGTGGCCGTCGGCGATTCGTCCCCGTCGACGGAGGCCCCCGACGGTGCCATCGCCGAGATCGTCCAGCAGGGCTACCGGTTCTTCGGCGGGATCCTGCGACCGGCCAAGGTCATCGTGGCGCGGTCCCCGAACGGCACCTCCGCGCCGGTCGAGCCGGGCGAGTGAGGTCGGGATGACGCGATCGAGCCAGCTGCCGGGCTTCTACAAGAAGTCGATCGACGAGCGGCGCGCGTTCGTCCGCGAGTGGGCCGGGCTCAGCGAGGAGGAGGCGGCGAGCTATGCGTTCCCGCCCGGGGTCGACCCGGCGACGCTCGACCGGATGATCGAGAACGTGATCGGGGTGATGCCGCTCCCGCTCGGGATCGCGACGAACTTCCAGATCAACGGCGTCGATCGCCTGATCCCGATGGCCATCGAGGAGCCGAGCGTCGTGGCCGCCGCGTCGAACGCCGCGAAGGTCGCCCGCGACGGTGGAGGCTTCCTCGCGCAGACCACCGCGCCGGTGATGATCGGTCAGGTACAGGTGCTCGATGTCCCCGATCCGGTGGCGGCCCGCCTTCGGATCCTCGACCACAAAGACGACCTCCTAGCGGCCGCGAACGCGAAGGACCCGGTCCTCGTGAAGTTCGGCGGCGGGGCCAAGGACCTCGAGGTACGCATCGTCCGCTCGGCCCGCGGGACGATGGTGGTCATCCACCTGCTGGTCGACGCGCGCGACGCCGGTGGCATGAACGCCGTCAACACGATGTGCGAGGCGCTCGCCCCGGAGTTCGCTCGGCTCGCCGGCGGACGTGCGGTCCTGCGGATCATCTCGAATCTCGCGATCCATCGCCTCGCCCGAGCCCACGCCACGTTCCCGGCCGCGGCGCTCGCGACGCCGACGGCGACCGGTCCCGAGGTCGTCGACGCGATCCTCGACGCCTACGCTCTCGCGGTCGCGGACCCGTTCCGCTGCGCGACCCACAACAAGGGGATCATGAACGGAATCTCGAGCGTGGTGATCGCGACCGGGAACGATTTCCGCGCGATCGAGAGCGGCGCGCACAGCTTCGCGGCCTGGCGCGCCGGCGAGGTCGATGCCGGCACCGTCATCCTGCCGCTGACGACCTACGAGAAGGACAAGAACGGCGACCTCGTCGGCTCCATCGAGGTGCCGGCACCGGTCGGCCTCATCGGCGGCGCGACCGCCGTCCACCCGACCGCGAAAGCGAACGTCAAGGTCCTGGGGGTGAAGAGCGCCCGCGAGCTGGGCGAGGTGCTCGCCGCGGTGGGGCTCGCCCAGAACTTCGCGGCGCTGCGCGCCCTCGCCACCGAGGGGATCCAGCGCGGCCACATGGAGCTGCACGCGCGCAACATGGCGGTCAGTGTCGGCGCCCGGCCGGACGAGGTCGACCGGGTCGTCGAGCGTCTGGTGCGGGACCGGCAGGTCCGCTTCGACCGCGCGAAGGAGATCCTCGACGAGCTGCGGCGCGGCGCCCCCGGATGAAGATCGGGGTGCTGGCGCTCCAGGGCGACGTCCCGGAGCATGTCCGGGCGGTCGGTGCCGCCGCTCCTCGCGCGCCGGTGGTCGCCGTTCGTCGACCCGCCGATCTCGCCGAGGTCGACGCGCTGCTGCTGCCGGGCGGAGAGTCAACGGCGATCGCACGGCTCCTGGAGGAAGCCGGCCTCTGGGCCCCGCTCGCCGAGCGCCTGCGTTCCGGCCTACCGGTCCTCGCCACCTGCGCGGGTCTGATCCTGCTGGCGCGCGAGCTCGCGCCCGGCCCGTCCGGTCCCGATCCTCCGACCTTCGGCGTGCTCGACGTGGTGGTCCGGCGCAACGACTACGGGGCCCAGCGCGAGTCGTTCGAAGCCCCGCTGGTCGTCAGCGGGATCGGCCCGCGGCCGTTTCCGGGCGTGTTCATCCGGTCCCCGCGCATCGCGGCCGTCGGCCCCGGAGCGACCGCCATCGCCTGGCAGGGCGAGGAGGTCGTCGGGGTTCGGGCCGGGCCCTTGTGGGGGCTCGCCTTCCACCCCGAGTTGTCGGCGGACCCGCGGGTGCACCGACGCTTTCTCTCGACCCTCGGCCCCCGACGTTAGCCGAGCAGAGCGAGCGCGACGAGGACGGACGCGACTACGGCGGTCCCGCCGGCGACGGCGAGCAGCCAGCGCGTGCGGCGAGAGACCTCCCGCCAGGTCCCGAAGAGGATCGGCACGGGTCCGATCAGCACGAAGCCGCCCGTGCCGACGCCTCCCCTGGAGCGCACTGTGGGGCCCGTACCTTCCTCCTCCGCGGCCGGGTGGGGCGCGAGGGCGAGGGGAAGGGTTAGCAGCCCCCCTGCCATCAGGACGACCCCGGCCGCGAACCCCGGGGAGCTTCCGTAGACGACCGGGACGATGAGGACCCAGGCGAGATGCGCGCTCCCATCGGCGATCGCGAGCGCCGTGAGACCCGCGCCGGCGAGGAGGAGCACCCCCGGGACCAGCGCGCGGGCGAGCATGCGTTGACGGAGCGAGCTTCGGGGGCTTGGGCCTTGCGGTCGCCGGCTAGTGGTAGGTGTCGAAGCGGTACGGCTCGAGCGGGAGCTCCCCCAGCGCCATCAGGAACTCCGGCGGTGTCAGGATCGGCTTTGGATAGAGGCCGCCGTCGTCCAGCGCGATGCGCGGACAGGCGGTGTTGACGTACGCGTCGAGCGCGCGGCCCTCGAGATCGCGCGGATCGAGCCGGTCGAAGACGAGGATCTCGGCGGTCCGTCCTCGGGCCCGCGCCCGTTCCTGCAGCGCGAGCGCGGTCGGCGTGCGGTTCTGTCCGGCGAAGGTCGAGACGAGGATCCCCCAGCGCTGCGCGTCGCGCGCGGTGGCCACCGTGAGCTGGCGCCGACGGAGGAGCGCCGCGCGATCGATCGGAGGTTCGAGGACGTTGCGCAGGGGATCGAGCGACCAGACCGGCCGGTCGACAGCGTAGGCGAGTCCGACCGGATGGAACCGTCCGGTGCCCACGAAGAGGAACGCCTCCACCGTGGCGGCCACGCTCTCGGCCCCCGTGTAGTTGCAGCCCAGGGCCTGCGCCGGGTAGGCGAGGCGGCGGTCGCCGGACCCCACGTGGACCTCGCGGCCGCGGCGTTCGAGCGCCGCGACCAGGGGGGTGACGAGGTCGAGGTGCTGGACCGACGCGACGAGGCCCAGCCGGCGGGGCATCTGGGCCCGGTCGACCGTCGCCGCGAGGGCCTCGGGATCGCCCGCGGACTCCCGCATCTCGACGAAGAACGTCGGTCGGACGACGGCCAGGTTCGGGATCGGCGCGTGGCCGAGCACGATCGCGAGGTCGGCGTTGGGTGCCTCGTCCCGGGACGGGGCGTCGCAGGCGCCGAAGCAGGCGCGCGTCGCGATCACCACCGGCGCCCCACCCTCCTCGCGGAGCCGCGCGGCCAGATCGTGCGCGTTCCGGACCAGGCCCGCGGGCACCTGGAGGACGATCCGCCGGGGACGGACCTCCCGGATCGCCTGGAAGAGCGGCGCCCCCACCGTCGCAAAGACCCTCGACGGGCCGGGGTCGGCAACGGCGGGCGCCGGATCGGACATGGTACCGAGCGTCGACCGCCGGCGCGGGCTAAACCTTTGGGGACCCGGGCCGCTCGACGCGCTCGATCAGGCGCCGGACCGCCGCGCGGTTGTCCGGGTAGTGCAGGCGGCGGACCGCCTCCTCCGCGTCGACCCATTCCGCGGCCTCGTGTTCCGGGCTCAGCCGCGGTCGGAACGACCGATCGATCTCGACGCCGTAGGCGTGCAGTCGCCAGACCTCCCCGTTGTCGGCCGGGAAGCGGACGTGCCAGTCCAGCGGCACGATCCGTCGCGGGGACGTTAGCCCGGTCTCCTCCTCGAGCTCCCGCCGCAGCGCCTTCTCGAAGTCGGGATCCTCGGGTTCCACTTTGCCGCTCACCGGCACCCACACCCGTCCCCGGGCCGGCGGTCGTCGCAGCAGGAGGAGCCGGAAGGGCGGGTCCGAAAACAGGTACCCTTCGACGCACTCCCGGGCGACCGGCCCGTCCGGCTCGTCCACCTACCGGCCCCGCGCGAGGATCTTCATGATCGCCTCGGCGGGTTCGCCGCTCGACTGGAGGAGGGCCTCGACGGCCTCCTCGCGGGAGACGTTCGCCTGTTCCATCACGAGCCGCACGTCCTCTTCGGGGGGACCGGCCGGCGCGCCGGTCCCGGGCGCCGGAGCGTCGGCCACGCGGGAGCGCACCGTCGGCTGGCCCACGACCTGGTAGGTCCGCACCCCCTGCACGGTGAGGACCGTGACCTCGGGGCGCTCGAAGACGTGCTCCTTCGTCCGGGTCCTCACGACCACCTCCTCGACGTCGGGGACGGCCTCGCTGGTCATCCCCAGCCGTCGCATCATCTGCTCCATCTGGCGCTGGTTGCGCGGACCGCCCGGGATCATTCCTCGTCCTCCGTCTCAGCGCCGCCGGTCGCCGAGCGGATCCGCCGCTCGAGGTCCGGGTCGTCGACGCCGAGGTCCGCCTCCTCGGTATCGACCTTGCGTCCCCCCCGGGAACGCTGGCGACGTGCCTCGCGAACGCGTCGCGTCTGACCCGCGAGGTCGTCGAGCAGGGCCGCGACCCCCGCGAGCAGGTTCCAGCCAGTGTGGGAGGCGTAGAAGATGCCCGCGTCGGAGTGGAGGCGGGCCTCGACCGTGATGTCGCTCGTCCGGTGGGTCGCGTGGGGCGCGAAGTGCAGGCTCAGGAGCGTCGGACGGACCTGCTGCGCGATCCGGCGCAACCCGCTCGCGACCAGGTGGTCGATCTCGGCGAGGAGTCCGGGATCGCCCGAGCCCCGGAGCCCCGAGACCTCCACGTAGACGTCCTCGACGCGGGTGCGCCCGGTCGACGGCCGCCCCCGCCCGACGACCAATCCGAGGAGCTCCGACTGGCCGAGGACTCGCGGCGGACGCCCCGCCTCGACGACGAAGACGCTGGAGACGACCTCCTCGGTCATCGTGCGCGCCGCCTCGGCGGCGGAGGTCCCGACCGGGACGGTCACGGGCGGCGAGTGCATGATCGAGCCGACCCGGACGTCGAGCACGCTGCCGGGCGTGTGCACGTCGCGCTTCCCCGGCGCGACCGGACGCCAGAGAACGTTCCCGAGGTCGCGCACGCCGACCGCCCCCACGAGCCGTTCCCGGCGGTCGAGGACCGGCAGCGGGTGGGCCTCGAGGAGCCGGATCTGGCCGAACAGTTGACGGCACAGGTCCGACTCGTGGACGAGGAGGTCGGCGGCGCGGGCCAGCTGCTCGACGCGGACCCGAGCGACCTCGGGCAGGCCCGCGAGGACCCGGACGATGTCCGTGCGACTCACCACGCCCAACAGCTCGCCGCGGCGGCCGACGACGGGCGCGGCCCGCAGCCCGTTCGCGAGCAGCTCCTCGGCGAGCTCGGGCAGCGCGGTCGCCGGGGTGACCAGCGGGGCGAGCGTGAGCAGATGCTCGACCTTCGTCTCCAGCGGCCGGCTCACCCGCCGGGCGATCGATTCGAACGTGATCATGCCGGCGAGACGGGAGCGCCGAAGGACCGGGATCTCGTGGAACCCCTTGGTCCGCATCACGCCGAGGGCGCGCGAGATGGGCGCGTCGGCGGGAAGCGTCACCGGACGCGGCGTCATCATCTCGCCGGCGGTGGGCCAGGGATCGGGCATGGCGGCCAAGCAGGGCCCCGAGGTCTTAGCCCCTGCGCTCGCGGGCGATCGCTAGGCGAGGTCGCGGGCCATCTGGTACCCGTTCTCCCCGTCCGAGTAGTAGGCGCGCAACAGGTCGATGACCGAGAAACGGTAGCGCGTGTAGAAGCGGATCGCCCGGGCGTTCGACACGCGGACCTCGAGGGTGACGCGGCGGAACCCCCGGCCCCGGCTCCGGTCGAGGAACGTCGTCATGAGCAGGGTCCCCACGCCCCGAGTGCGATGATGGCGGTCGACGGCGAACATGAGCACCCGGACCTCGTTCTCGATCTGGGAGACGCCGAGCAGGAAGCCGACCGGGACGTCGCTCGGATCGGCGGCGACGAGGAACCCCTCCGGCCAGTCGCCGCTCAACGACTGGTACAGCGAGGGGTCGTAGTGCTCGTGCAGGGCGTCGGCGACGATCGCGGCGACGAACGGCACGTCCGTCGGACGGAAGCCCCGCAGGCTGACCGGCGGGAGATCGGCAGGCGCAACGCCCACGGACGGCGGGGGACGCGCCGTGTCAGCGATACATCTCACCCGGTCCTTCGGACTCGGCGTTCCGCATGCTCGACATCGATTCGCGGGTCTGCTGGAGCGTCTTGCGCACCTCCGCCTCGATCTGGCGCGCCTTCTCCCGGAGCGGCTTCGTGTCGAGCACCATCAGCGGGACGAGCGGATTCACCGTCTCGATCACCTTCGCGGCCGCCCGGGCGTCGGGGTAGTCCTTGTGCGCCTGGGCCACCAGGCAGAGCACGGGTGTCGTCCGACCGATGGCCCCGAGCAGGAGGCCGCCGGCCAGGCCGGTGACGACCCCGTTCGCCGCGGCGAACTGGTACTTCTCGAGCAGCGGGGCGGCCGCGCGGTTCGCCATCGCGACCACCCGGGCGTCGCCGCGGGTCTCGTCCTCGATCGGCTGGCCTTCGACGGCCACCACGAGCTGGATCCCCTTCGACTCCGCCCAGTCCAGGAGCACGCGGCCGAGCGAGTTCAGCAGGTTCACGGGCGGCTGGATGTCCGCGATGACGACCAGCAGCTGGTCGCAGGAGCGATCGACGCCGCAGACGAGCTTGCTCGCGTAGAAGCGGACGGGGGCGCCGACGACGCCCTCCTCCATGATGACGGTCGGGGGGAACTCCTCGCTCACCATGTAGGCGACCAGGCTCATGTCGAGGGTATGGACGAGGTACGAAGCGGCGACCGATCCGACGAGGCCGTGGGTGGGGAAGCCCACGACCATCATGGCGCCCTTGAGCGGCTCGTCGCGAGTGTCGACGATCCGGATCTCCTCCACGCCGCGGGGAACCTCCTCGCCCGAGCGCCGGAGTCTCCTCGACACTTAACCCCCTTTGGACCGTTCGCGCGGACGCCGATGCCCGCCGCCGAGACTATATCCTTCCCCCGACCCTCTTCGACGCGGAATCGCAATGAAGGTGCTCATCACCGGAATCGACGGCTACTCGGGCTGGCCGCTCGCCCTCCATCTGCTCGGCCGCGGGCACGAGGTCGTTGGCGTCGACAGCTTCGTCACGCGGCGTCGCGTGCGCGAGGTGGGCAGCTGGTCGGCGACCCCGATCCCCTCCTTCCCCCGACGGCAGGCGGCCGTCCGCGAGATCCTGGCACGGGAGCTCGGCTTCCACCGGGGGGACCTCTCCGACTTCGCGTTCACCCGGCACGTCCTCGAGCTCGAGCGACCCGACGCGATCGTCCACCTCGCCGAGCAGCGTTCGGCACCCTACTCGATGATCGACGTCCACCACGCGGTCGAGACCCAGGTCGGCAACCTCACCGGCACGCTCCACCTGCTCTACGCCATGCGGGAGATCTGTCCGGACGCCCACCTGGTCAAGATGGGCACGATGGGCGAGTACGGCACCCCCAACGTCGACATCCCCGAGGGCTCGTTCGAGATCGAGTACCGGGGGCGCCGCGACCGGCTGCCGTTCCCGCGGCAAGCCGGCTCGTGGTACCATTGGAGCAAGGTCTTCGACTCCGGCGACGTCATGTTCGCCTCCCGGATCTGGAACCTGCGGGCGACCGACGTGATGCAGGGCGTGATCTACGGGATCCGGACCCCGGAGATCACCGATCGCCGGCTCCTGACCCGATTCGATTTCGACGAGACCTGGGGAACCGCGCTCAACCGCTTCATCGTGCAGGCGATCCTCGGGCTGCCGATCACCCCGTACGGCAAGGGCGACCAGCGACGCGGATTCATCGCCCTCGAGGACTCGATGCAGTCGCTGCGGCTCGCGCTCGAGCATCCGCCGGCGCGCGGCGAGTACCGCGTCTTCAACCAGTTCGACGCCGCCTACTCGGTCAACGAGCTCGCGGAGCGCACGGCGCGCATCGCCACCGAGCTCGGCCTGCACCCGAGCGTCGACCATCCCCCGAACCCGCGGATCGAGGCCGAGGAGCACTACTACGCGCCGATCCACGATCACCTCGCCGGGCTCGGCTACCGGCGGACCCGGGAGCTCGACGACGTCGTCCGGGAGATCTTCCGCGACCTGCGAACCTTCCGGCGACGCCTACAGGCGCGGCGTCACGTGGTGCAGCCCGCCGTCCGCTGGGCGGAAGCGGACAGTCGGCCGGCGCTCGCCGCGCGCGCGCCGAACCCGGCCCCCACGCCGCCCCCGGCCCCGGGATCCGCGGCACCGGAAGGCCGAAGCGTCGCGTGAGCTCGCGCGGTCGCGCGGACCCCGTCGCAGCGCGCGCCCCGCCCGAAGCAACGATTAAGACGCTACCGGCGATTCCGGTCCGAAGATCGTTCGGGCAGTCCGGCATCGAACGGCGAGAGGGTCCCCATCCGATGAAACGCCAGATGATCGACATGCTGTCGGAGCTGATCAAGATCCCGAGCGACCCGTTCGCGGACAAGCAGGAGGTGCTCGACTACGTCCAGTCGTTCACCGACCAGATCCACATGCGCAACACGCTCTTCGGCGACGCGCAGGCGCCGTCGCTGCTGGCCGAGTACGGCCAGGGCGGGGTCGTCCTCTCCGGTCACCTCGACACGCCGCCGGTCGGGGACTACTGGAGCTTTTCGCAGAGCCAGCTCGCCTCGGGCCGGATGTACGGCCGCGGCGCGGCCGACATGAAGGGGACCGTCGTCGCGATGCTGGAGGCCGCGCAGGACCTGGTCGTTCGCAAGATCCCGGTCGTGCTCGCGTTCACCACCGACGAGGAGACCTCGATGCAGGGGGCGATGGCGCTCGCCAAGACACTGCCCCTGCGTCGCGCGAAAGCGGTGGTCGTCGGCGAGCCGACCGGGCTACGGGTCGCCTACGCCGAGAAGGGCGTTCTCGACCTCTCGATCGAGACGCGGGGCAAGGCCGCCCACGGGGCGATGCCCCACCTCGGCGAGAACGCGATCGGCAAGATGATGCGGATCCTGCGGGGCCTCGAGTCGTTCAAAGGGCGGATCGCCCACCCCGAGCTCGGCACGGTCACGCTCAACATCGGGACGTTCAACGGCGGCACTCGCCTCAACGTCGTCCCCAACAAGTGCACGGCCGAGGTCGACATCCGCTTCCCGCCGCCGTACACCCCCGATCAGCTTTACCACGAGATCGAGGAGCACCTGCGCCGGATCAAGACGCCGTTCACCCTTCGCCGGATCCTGTCGATGCCCGCCGTCCAGATCGATCCGAACGGCGAGCACGTGCGGATCCTGCGCGACGTCGCGCAGGCCGAGAGCGCGGTCCTCGTCCACGCCTCGGAGGCAGTCCACTACGCCCAGGTCAACCCGCGGGTCGTGATCTTCGGCGCCGGCGAGGAGGAGCTGTCGCACCAGGCCAACGAGTACGTGAAGGTCGAGTCGGTCTCGCGGGCGAGCGAGGTCTACAAGAAGTACGCCCAGCGCCTCGCCGGCATGCGCACCCTGTCCTAGCGCCCTCGCTACGGCATCAAATACCGGCGGCGGTACCACGCGGTCGTGAAGGTCGCGCAGCTGTGCGCACGCTATCCTCCCGCACCGGGGGGCGTCGAGCGGCACGTCGCGGAGATCGCCCGCCGGCTGGGGGATCGCGGGGACCGCGTCGACGTCTTCACGAGCGATCTCTACCGAGAGTTCCCGGTCGAACGCCTCGCGCCCGAGGTGCCTCGTTCCGAGCGGACGTCGTTCGGCTCCGTCCGCCGGCTCCCGGTCTGGTCGCTCCCGGGCGAGCTGCACTACCTGTTCTTCCGGGGCCTCGTTCCGGCCGTCGAGGCGGCGCGCCCGGAGATCGTGCACGTCCATACGTTCGGGACGAACCCGGTGGCCGCGGCCCGCCGGGTGCGACGGCGCACCGGCGTCCCGTTCGTGCTGACCGCGCATTTCCATCCGATCTGGTCGATCGAGGGTGGCTGGATCCGCCACCGACTGCGTGGGTTCTACGACCGCTGGGTCGCCGGTGGGGTCACCGCGGCGGCCGCGCGGGTGATCGTGCAGACGCGAGAAGAGGAGCGGCTCCTGCGCGGCCTTGGCCTTGCGCTGCCCCCCGTGGAGATCGTCCCGCCTGGCTACACGCCGCTCCCCCCGGCGGCGCCGGGCCCGGTCTTCTGCGACCACTTCCGCATTCCGGGGCCGTACGTACTCTTCGTCGGCCGGCTCGCGTCCAACAAGGGGCTCGTCGAGCTCCTCGGCGCCTTCGAACGACTCGCCCGGGCGGCCCCCGAGGCCCATCTCGTCCTCGTGGGGGCCGATGGCGGCATGCAGGCCTCGCTCGCGAGACGCGTGCGCGGATTCGGGCTCGGCGACCGGGTCCATTTCCTCGGCCACGTCGCGGACGACCGGCTGCTGTCCGCGGCCTACCGCGAGGCGACGGTCACCGTCCTCCCCAGCGAGTACGAGGCGTTCGGCCTGGTCCTGCTCGAGTCCCTCGCGGCCGGCACCCCGGTGGTCGCGACCCGGGTCGGCGGCGTCCCCGAGTTCATCGAGGACGAGCGCTCGGGACTGCTCGTGCCGCCGGGGGACGTCGGGGCGCTCGCGCTCGCCCTGCAACGGATCTGGGACGATCCTGCGCTCGGGCGGCGGCTCGGCCACCACGGCCGCGTCGAGGTCGTTCCGCGCTACACCTGGGAGCGCACGGTCGACCGCCTGAGGGAGATCTACCGCGAGGTCCTCGGCCGATGAGGATCGCGCTGGTCACGCTGCGCTACGACGCGCCCGGGGGCGTCGAGACCGTCGTCCGCCAGATCGCCGGTCGGCTGCGCACGGGCGGCGACGAGGTCGCGGTCTACGCGAGCGACCTGTACGACGAGGGCGAGTGGGTCCGCCGCACCGACTTCCCGCCGATCGTGGACGGGGTGCCCGTCCACCGCTTTCCGGTCCGCCGCCACCTGATCCCGCGGCTGAGCATGCCGATGATGGTGGGGCTGATCGATGCCCTCGCCGCGAGCGACGCCGACGTGCTGCACGCGCACTCGCACCGCTACGGCCACGTCCTTCAGTCGGCGGCTGTGGCGGAGCGCCGGGGGATCCCGCTCGTGGTGTCGACGCACTACCACCCGGCGCACCGCAGCGAGTCCGGGCTCAAGCGGGGCCTCCTGCGCCTGCAGGACGCCGGCTTCGGCGCGAGCGCCTACCGCGTCGCCCGAGCGATCATCGTGATCACCGAGCATGAGGCGCGTCTGGTCCGCGAGTTCGCGCCGCGCGGTCGGATCCACGTCATCCCGCACGGGATCGACCTCGCCGCATGGGGAGCGCCGGAACGGGACGGGCCACCGCCCGCCGGCCTGCCGCCCCAGTACTTCCTCTTCGCCGGGCGCCTCGCACCCAACAAGGGGCTTCCCGAGCTCTTCGAGGCACTGGCCCGCCTCGATCCTCCCCACCGCCTCCCGCTCGTTCTCCTGGGCCCGGAGTGGGGACAGCGCTCCGCGCTCGTCGCCCACGCGAGCCGGCTCGGCCTCGAGCGCGAGGTCGTCTTCCTCGGACACGTGGACGACCCGGCCGCGTATCGCGCCGTGATCCGGGGGGCGAAGGCGCTCGTGCTGCCGAGCGAGTACGAGGCGTTCGGCCTGGTGCTGCTCGACGCGATGGCGGCCCGGGTTCCGATCGTCGCGACCGCCGTCGGGGGCGTACCGGAGGTGCTCGACGGAGGTCGCGTGGGCCGTCTCGTCCCCTACGGCGACCCGGCGGCGCTCGCGCAAGCGCTGCGGGACGTGCGGGACGACGCCGACGGAACCCGCGCCCGGACCCTCGCCGCGAGCGAGTGGGTGACGCGCTACGACTGGTCGGTCGCGATCGAGCGACTGCGGTCCGTCTACCGGGCCGTCGCCGCCTGAGCCGAACGCGCGTCGAGCCGAACGAGCTCGTCGCCCACGTGGGCCAGGTCGCGGCCGGCGTCGCCGCCCCGCACCCGGCCGATCGACCGGAAGAGCCGGCCGAGCAGACCCACGATCATTCGCCGTCCTCGTCGCGCGCATAGGCCCGGACGAGACCGATCCCGCGCTCCAGGTTCGCTCGCGAGGCGGCGAAGGAGATCCGCAGGTGGCGCGCCCCGAGCGAGCCGAAGGCGTCGCCCGGGGTCGTGATGACCCCACGCCGCAGCAGCGCCGTCGCGACCTCGGCCGAGGAGCGGGGCCAGGCGAAGCGCGGGAACGCGTAGAACGCGCCGGCCGGCGGGACGATCTGGATCCCCGGTATCCGGCGGAGCAAACGTACGACGAGGTCTCGGCGGACCCGGAACTCTCGCACCATCGCGCGGACCGCCGCGGTGCTGTTCCCGAGGCCCGCGATCACGGCGATCTGGGCGGGCGTCGGCGGACAGGCCATGATGTGGTAGTGCATCTTGTTCAGGTCGAGGGCGAGCGACCGGGGGGCGACCAGGAAGCCGAGCCGCCAGCCGGTCATCGCGAGCGTCTTGGAGAACGAGTTCACGACCACGACCCGGTCGCTCCGGCCCCAGAACGAGGCGAACGCACCGTCGTAGACCATCTCCTCGTAGACCTCGTCCGACACGATCACGAGGTCGTGGCGCTCCGCGAACGCGACGATCCGGTCGACGACGGTCGACGGGATCACCCCGCCCGTCGGGTTCGACGGGCTGTTGACGACGATCGCTCGCGTGCGCGGCGTGACGAGGCGCTCGAGCTCCTCGAGGTCCGGGACGTAGCGCCGGCGACCCGTGAGCGAGTAGGGGACCGGAGTCGCCCCCATCAGCCGGGCGTCGGGCGCGTACAGCACGAAGCCCGGGTTCGGCACGAGCACCTCGTCGCCCGCGTCGTACAGCGCCATCGCCGTCGCCATCAGCGCCTCCGAGCCGCTGCCGGTCACGATGACGTTCTCCCGGCTCGTCCGAGGGTCGCGGTCACGATAGCGCTCGGCGATCTTCTCGCGCAGCGCGGCGAGTCCCGCCGACGGGCCGTAGTGGTTCAGCCCGTCGCGCACGGCTGCACAGAGCGCTTCGACGACCTCGGGCGGTGGCTCAAAGTCGGGCTCGCCGAGGCCGAGGTTGATGGCGTTGCGCGGAGCCGCTTCGAACATCTTGCGGATGCCCGAGATCTCGACAGAACGCACCCGTCGCGCGACCATTCCGCCGCCGACCGTCGGGCTCCTCATTACCGTTATGGCGGGGCGGCGGTCCGGCGTGCGCCGGCGTGACGCGCGGGGCACAAGGGCCTTCTATCCGGACCGCTCCGGGAGTTCGGAACGCCCCGATGCCGGTCCGGATCGTCCTCGGCGCCCAGTTCGGCGACGAGGCGAAGGGCAAGATCGCGGACTTCATGGCCGCGAACGCGCGTTACGTCGTCCGCAGCGCCGGCGGGCCCAACACCGGCCACACGATCGTCCTCCCCGAGGGCCCGGTGGTCCTCCACCAGGTCGCCTGCGGGGTGCTGCGGCACGGCGTGGGCGCGGTGAGCGGGCCGGGCATGGTGATCCAGCCGTTCAAGCTCGAGGAGGAGATCCGGGAGCTCGAGCGACGCGGTCTCCGGCGGGGCGAGATCGTGCTCTCGGACCGGGCCCACGTCGTCCTGCCGCTGCACGAGGCCGAGGACGTCTGGGAGGACCAGCTGCGCGCCCGCACGAACCCGACGGCCGCGCTCGACACGACGAAGAGCGGCATCGGCCCGGCCTACGCCGACCGCTACGCCCGCTTCGGGATCCGTCTCGGCGACCTGAGCCGACCGGCCGTGGTTCGCGAGCGCCTCGCGCTCCTCTACGCGACCAAGACCCACCTGGCCGACCTCCCGCCCATCGACACGCTGGCCGCCAGCCTCCTCGACGTCGGCTCGCGGCTCGCGCCGATGATCCGCCCGACCGAGCCGCTCCTCTGGGAGGCGATCGACCGGGGCGAGGAGATCCTGCTCGAGGGGGCGCAGAGCGCGCTGCTCGACGTCGATTTCGGAACCTACCCCTACGTCACGAGCTCGCATCCCACGAGCGCCGGCGCCCTGCAGGGGAGCGGCATCCCCCCGACCGAGGTCGACGCGATCGTCGGGGTCGCGAAGGCCTACTCGACCCGCGTCGGCGCGGGCCCGTACCCGACCGAGGACACCGGCGAACGCGGCGAGTTCCTGCGCCGCGTCGGTGGCGAGCGTGGGGCGACGACCGGGCGCGCGCGCCGCTGCGGCTGGCTCGACCTCGTGCTGCTCCGCTACGTCGCCCGGCTCAACGGCTTCACCTCGCTGGCGATCACAAAGGTCGACGTCCTCGGCGGGCTCGACGAGGTGCCGGTCTGCGTCGGCTACCGGCTCCCGGACGGCTCGACGACGCGGGCACTGCCGCCGAGCCGAGTGGAGGACCTCGCCCGGGCCGAGCCGATCTACGAGAGCCTGCCGGGCTGGTCGGAACTGCACGCGCGCGCGAAGGAGCGGCTCCAGCGGGAGGGCGTCTCCGCGCTCCCGTCGACGCTCCGTCGGTTCCTCGAGTTCCTCGAGGAGGAGACCGGTGTGCCCGTCGAGTACCTCGGCTACGGCGCCCACCGCGACGAGACCCTCTGGCTGGGCCCGCCCGGTCGCCTCGGGCGTCGGCGGACGATGCGCGAGTGGACCTCCTAGGTCCCGTGGCGTTCGACCTGTACCTCTACGTCGCGCTGGCGGCCGGCTTCGCCGTCGGACGCTTCGTTCGCCTCAAGGGGCCCTGGGTGCCGCGCGCGACGCTCGCCACGGTCGCGCTCCTGGTGGCGCTGCTCGGGGCCTCGCTCGACTCGGTCCCGCCGGTCGCGCTCCTCTCGGCCATCCCCGTCGCGCTCGCGCTCGTCGGCGGCATCCTCGCGATCACCGTCGCGGTATTCGCGCTCCTCCGCGGTCTCGGCCCGGGCCGGCCGGCCACGCCCGCTACGGGACGCCCCGGTACCCGACGCCCCGTGGTCACGTTCGGTCTGTTGGCTGCCCTCCTCGCCGGATTCGGCCTCGGGCGGGTGGTCGCTCTGCCGGCCGCCGCCGCGATCCCGTGGGTCCTCTGCGCCCTCCTGGCGCTGGTCGGGTTCGGCCTCGTCCTGACGGCGAAGGGTCTGGAGCGGGTCTGGGTCCCGATCGTCGCGGCGAGCGTGGGCGCGGTCACGGCCGCGGTCCTTGCGACCGCGTTCGCCCGGATCCCGCTGTCCGCAGCCCTGGCGACCGGGCTCGGTTTCGGGTTCTACTCGCTGGCCGGGCCCCTCGTCGCGGCGCGGCTGGGGGCGGTCCTCGGCCTCATCGCGTTCCTGACGAACTTCCTGCGGGAGGACCTCACGATGCTCCTCGCGCCCTACCTCGGACGACGGCTGGGCGGTGCCGGTCTGACCGCGATGGGCGGCGCCACGGCGATGGACACGACGCTCTACTTCGTCACCCGGTACGGCGACCCGGACTCCGCCAGCCTCGCGCTCGCCTCCGGGCTCGTCCTGACGATCGCGGCGAGCCTGCTCGTCCCGGCGGTCCTGTCGCTGCCGGCGTGAACGTTAAGGGACCGGTGCGCTCGGCCGGACCTCGGGCTCGTGGTCCAGCGGTTACGACGTCGCTCTCACACAGCGAAGACCGCCGGTTCGAATCCGGCCGAGCCCATCCGACA
>DASPVQ010000018.1 GCA_035622275.1 Thermoplasmata archaeon
TTGCACACACCGCCCGTCAAGTCATCCGAGTTGGGTCGGAGTGAGGGTGACTCATCTGGGTCGCTCGAACTTCGGTTCAGCAAGGGGGACTAAGTCGTAACAAGGTATCTGTAGGGGAACCTGCAGATGGATCACCTCCTACGAACGCCGGCCTCGCGCCGGCGCTCCGGGTCGCGATCCGATGTGCTGACGCACGAACGCGTACCATCCTCCCCCATCGGCCATCAACCCATTTTTGAGTAGTTACCACTGACTTATTAGCCACGCCCCGCTGGGTAGCGCTCGTGATCGCCGCGCGCGTGCTCCGCCCCCGGTCCGAGGCGGTGGCCGCGGCCGCGCGCGCGCTCGCGGACGGCGAGCCCGTCCTGATCTTCGACGCGCCCGACCGGGAGCGCGAGACCGACCTCGTGGTCCTCAGCGAGCGCATGACCCCCGAGCTCGTGCGCCTCCAGCGCCGCGACGCGGGGGGCCTCATCTGCACGGCGATCTCCGACGAGCTGCGCCGGCGCCTCGAGCTGCCGTTCGCCGCCGACCTGCTCGCGATCGGGGCCCCGCGGTTCCCGACGCTCGCCCAGCTCTCCGAGCGCCCGCGCTACGACCGCCGCAGCGCCTTCGGCATCACGATCAACCACCGCGAGAACTACACCGGTGTCTCCGACAACGAGCGGGCGCTGACGATCCGCAGCGTCGGCGAGCTCGCGCGGCGCGCGCCCGGGCTCTCCGACTCCGAGGTCCGCGGCCGATTCACGCGCGCGTTCGTCTCGCCGGGCCACCTGCCGCTGATCTACGCCGCGCCCGGGCTCCTCGCGGAGCGGAAGGGTCATACGGACCTCGTCATCTCGCTCGCCCGGATGGCGGGACTCTCGGAGTCCGTGACCGTCTGCGAGATGCTCGGGGATTCGGGGGGCGCCCGGGACCTCGCCGCCGCGCGGCGCTACGCGGACGCGCACGGCTTCCCGTTCCTTAAGGGCGCCGAGCTCATCGAGGCCTGGAAGGCATGGGCGTCCGCGTGATGGCGACGGGGGTCTTCGACCTCCTCCACCCCGGCCACGTCTACTTCCTGAGCGAGGCGCGCAAGCTCGGCGACGAGCTCGTCGTCGTCGTCGCCCGGGACCGGACCGCCCGGCGGCTCAAGCACGAACCGTACGTCCCCGAGCACATCCGCCGGCAGATGGTCGAGGCGCTGAAGCCGGTCGACCGGGCCGTGCTCGGCTCGACGTCCGACATCTACGAGACCGTCGTCCACGAGCGGCCGAACCTGATCGCGCTGGGCTACGACCAGGTCTGGAACGAGTCGGAGGTCGAGGCCGAGTGCGCCCGGCGGGGCGTGCCGGTCAAGGTCGTGCGGATCGGGCGGGCCCCGCACGACGACCTCGCGACGCGCCGCCTCGTCGACCGGATCCTCGACCTCGCCGCCCGCCCGAAGGAGCCGACGCCGTGAAGCGGATCGGCGTCGCCGACACCACCTTCGCGCGCGTCGACATGGCCCCGAGCGCGATCCGCGCGCTGCGCGGCGCCGGCACCGGCTTTCGCATCCTGCGGCGGACGGTCCCCGGCATCAAGGACCTCCCGGTCGCCTGCCGCCAGCTGTTCCGCGTCGACGGCGCGGACCTCTGCCTCGCCCTCGGGATGCCCGGGCCGGCCGAGCTCGACCGCTCGAGCGCGGAGGTCGCCTCGCTCGGCCTGATGATGACCGGCGTGCTCGAAGGCAAGCCGATCGTCGAGTGCTTCGTCCACGAGCGCGAGGCCGACGGCGCCCGCGCGCTCGCCGAGCTCGCGCGGCGGCGGGCCGAGGAGCACGCCCTCAACGCCTACGCGTTACTGTTCCGACCCCGCGAGCTCGCCCGGCATGCCGGCGCGGGGCTCCGCCAGGGGTTCGCGGACGTCGGGCCGGCTCGTCCGGTCCGCTAGGAGGGTCGGTCGATGCCGAAGTCGGGGAGCGAGGGAGCGGGAGTGACCGTGGCGATCGCGGCGAGCGAGTACAACTTCGACGTGACGCTGCTGATGCTCGAGCGGGCGAAGGAGGAGGTCGACTTCCTCGGCGCGCGCCTCGGGCCCGTGGTCAAGACCCCCGGCGTCTTCGACCTGCCGCTCGCGGTCCGGGCCCTCTGCCAGCGCTCCGACGTCGACGCGATCGTCGCGATCGGCGCCGTCATCGAGGGGGAGACCGGCCACGACGAGGTCGTCATGCACCAGGCGGCCCGCAAGCTCGCCGACCTCGCGGTGGAGTACGGCAAACCGGTCGGGCTCGGCATCTCGGGCCCCGGCGAGACCCGGCTCCAGGCGCAGGACCGGATCGAGAACGCGGCCAACGCGGTCCGCTCCGCGGTCAAGATGGTCCGGCGGCTGCGCGCGCTCTGAGGCGCGGGCCCCGCCCGCCGCTCAGTAGGCGATCCGGCGCGCCTCGGAAAAGAGCGAGACGCCGAGGCCGGCCATCGCCAGGATCGCCCCGCCGGCGAGCACGTAGACGAAGCCGATCGAGGTCACGCTCGCGAGCCAGCCCGCGACGAACGAGCCGAGCGGGGCCGCGACCAGGATCAGCGCCAGGAGCACCGCCATCGTCCGGCCGAGCAGGCGCGCGGGCACTTTCGCCTGGACCGCGGTCAGGAGCGGGACGTTGACCACCGAGAGGACCCCGCCGACCGCGAAGGCCTCGGCCAGGGCGAGCGGGATCGACCGGGTCAGGCCGAGGAGGACGATCACGACGCCCGCGACGGCGAGGCCCGCGAAGACGACCGGCCCGACCCGGCGGCGCAGGTCGATCTTGCCCACGGCCAGCGCGCCGACGATCGCCCCGACGGCGATCATCGCCCCGAGGAGCCCGTAGGTCGCCGCCCCGCCGCCGAGCACGCGCTCGGAGTACGGCGCCCACAGCGCGAAGACCGCGTTGCCGCAGAAGTTGACCACGGCGCCGACGGCGATCACCTCGAGCAGGAACCGCTGGCCCCGCACGTAGCGGAAGCCCTCGGCGAACTGGGCGCCGAAGCCCGCGCCGCCCGCGGCCTCGGCGGGCCCCGGGCGACCCACGGCGGCGGCGATCCCGGCGACGATGACCGCCGCCGCGAAGAACGTCAGCGCGTCGTAGGCGATCGGGAGCGTGACCCCGAAGAGGGCGACCACGACCCCGCCGATCGACAGGCCGACGACCTGGGTCGACGAGCTGCTCAGCTGCATGAGGCCGTTCGCCGCCCCGAGGTCCGCGGCGCCCACGGTCTGGGGGATCAAGGTCGTCGACGTCAGCCGGACGACCTGGCCGCCCGCGCCGAGGGCGGCCACGACGGCCAGGATCGCCGGGAAGCTCAGCGCGTGGGCGAGGATCAGCCCGGAGAGCGCCGCGACCAGCAGGCCCTCGACGACGTTCGTCACGAGCAGGATCGTCCGACGCGGCCAGCGGTCGACGTAGACCCCGAAGAACGGGGAGAGGACTACCGAGGGGAGGATCGAGACCGCGACGACGAGGCCCACCGCGAAGATCGAGCGCGTGCTGGTGAGGACGAGCCACAGGAGCGCGACGTCGAAGACGTAGTCGCCGGACTGCGAGATCAGCTGCGAGGCCCAGAGCAGCAGGAACGGACGGTGTCCGAGCGCGCGTCGGAAGCTGGGCCCGCTACCGGGCGGCGCTTCGGGAGGTGGGACGCCGCCGATGGGTCAGCCGCCCGCCCGGGACCGGTCGCGCGGGCGGCGTGCGGCGGTCGGAGAGGCGTGCTCGCCCGTCACGGTCGTTCCCGGCGCGAAGGGCGCCGACGATGCGATAAACGCTGCGCACCCAGCGTCCGCGCTACAGCCCGAGCCGGCCGCGCAGGTAGTCGAACGCGGCCCGTCCCTTCGCGGTGTGCGTCGTCACGGCCGGCGGCGGCGCGTCCGCCCCGCTGCGCCCGCGCGTCCGGATCGCGCGCGCGAGCCGATCGTAGGCGATCTCGACCGTGACGTCCGGCCGCTCGCTGGGCCCCGGTCGGACCGAGGTCGCCCCGTCCGCGCCGACCCGCAGCGTGGCCACGCCCCGGTCGGTGCGGAACTCCCAGTCCTGCGGGAGGTAGGCGCGCAGGAAGCCGCCGAGCAGGCCCCCGAGGCGACGGCGGATCTCGGGCTCGAACTCCTGCGCCGCCGCGGCGAGCAGATCGTCGAGCTCGGGCACGGCGACGGCGTAGCGGCGGGTCGGTAAAACGGCGGTGGCCGCCGGGGCACCCGCGCGGGCGTCGGACAGCCGCGACACAAACGGTTATGCGCCGCGGACCTTCGGCGCGACCGGGGATCGCGGTGGTCGGCGCCCGGGAGGTGTACGACGAGCTTCCCTCGACGCAGGATCGCGCGATCGCGCTCGCGCGCGAAGGGGCGGCGGACGGCACGCGGGTCGTGGCGCGCCGCCAGCGCGTTGGCCGGGGGCGCTCCGGGCACTCCTGGGCGTCCCCACCGGGCGGCCTGTACCTGTCGATCGTCACGCGCACCCCGCCGGTCGGCCTTCCGCTCCTGCCGCTGGCGGTCGGGGTCGAGCTCGCGGATGGGCTCGACGCGCGCTGGTCGATCCGTGCCCGGCTGAAGTGGCCGAACGACCTGTTCGTCGAGCGGCCCGGCGTGGGGGTGGGCAAGCTCGCGGGCGTCCTGGTCGACTCCGTGGCGGACCCCGAGGGCCAGCCGGTGCAGGTCGTCGGCGTCGGCGTCAACGTGCGCCGTCCGCCCGGAGGCTTCCGCGGCCCGATGGCCGTACCGCCGGTCACGCTCGAGGACCTCGTCCGGCCGGCCCCCACCCCCGAGGAGCTCGAGCCGCTGGTCGCCGCGGCCGTCGCGGCCGCGCCCGCCGCCCTCGCCTCGCCCGAGCGCGTCGCCGCGACCGTCGGGCGCTGCCGCGCCCGCCTCTTTGGCGTCGGCCGCCGCGCGCGTTCCGACGGGGGCGCGCGCGGGACGATCGCGCGTCTCGCGGACGACGGCGCCCTCGTCCTCGATGTCGGCGGCACTCCGGTCGCGCTGCTGAGCGGCGAGGTGTCGGTGGAGGTCGCGTGAGCGAGGCGTTCGAGCGCTGGTCGGTCCTCAAGCGCAAGGCCCGCGAGGGCGGGGGGGCCGAGCGCGTCGCCAAGCACCGCTCGGCGGGGAAGCGGACCGCGCGCGAGCGCCTGGAATCGTTCTTCGATCCCGGCACGTTCACCGAGGTCGACCCGTTCGTCACGCACCGCGTCGAGAAGTTCGGCCTCGCCGAGCGACGCCCTCCCGGGGACGGCGTCGTCACCGGCTGGGGGGAGGTCGAGGGCCGGCCGGTCTGCGCGTTCGCCCAGGACGCGACCGTGTTCGGCGGGGCGCTCGGCGAGGCGCACGCGATGAAGATCGTCAAGGTGATGGAGACGGCCCGCAAGGCGGGGGTGCCGATCGTCGGCCTCGACGACTCGGGCGGCGCGCGGATCCAGGAGGGAGTGATGAGCCTCGGCGGCTACGGCGAGGTGTTCTTCCGCAACGTCGCGCTCTCGGGGGTGGTCCCGCAGCTCTCGCTGATCCTGGGCCCCTGCGCCGGCGGCGCGGTCTATTCGCCGGCGATCACCGACTTCGTCATCATGGCCCGAGGGACGGGCCAGATGTTCATCACCGGGCCGGACGTCGTGCGCGCGGTGACCGGCGAGGACGTCACGATGGAGGCGCTCGGCGGCGCGGAGGCGCACGCGACGCAGAGCGGCGTCTCGCACTTCACCGCCGCCTCCGACCTCGACGCGATCGCGCTCGCCCGGCGCCTGCTCGGCTACCTGCCGCTCAACAACCTGGAGGAGCCGCCGAGCGCGCCCGCGACCGCGCCGCCCGAGGCGGCCGCGCGCGAGCTGCCCACGATCGTGCCCGAGGACCCGAACGCGCCGTACGACGTGCACGCCGTGATCGACCGGGTGCTCGACCCCGGCTCGTTCCTCGAGGTCCAGCCGGACTGGGCGACGAACCTCGTCGTCGGCTTCGCGCGCCTGAACGGGTCCGCGGTCGGGGTCGTCGCGAACAACCCGGCCTCGCTCGCGGGCACGCTGGACATCAACGCGTCCACCAAGGGCGCCCGGTTCGTCCGCTTCTGCGACGCGTTCAACCTGCCGCTCCTCACGTTCGTGGACGTGCCCGGCTTCCTTCCCGGCACGGCGCAGGAGCACGGCGGCATCATCCGGCACGGGGCGAAGCTGCTGTACGCCTACGCCGAGGCGACGGTGCCGCTGCTGACCGTGATCCTGCGCAAGGCCTACGGCGGCGCCTACGACGTCATGTGCTCCAAGCACCTGGGCGGCGACCTCAACCTCGCCTGGCCGACCGCGGAGATCGCGGTGATGGGCGCGGAGGGCGCCGTCAACATCCTCTACCGCCGCGAGCTCGAGCGCGCGAGCGAGGGCGAGCGCGATCCGCTGCGCGCCCGCCTCACCGAGGAGTACCGGGCCGAGTTCCTCAGCCCGTACCTCGCCGCCGAGCGCGGCTACATCGACGACGTCATCGATCCGGCCGAGACGCGCGCGCGCCTCGCCGCCGGCCTCAAGATCCTCGCCTCGAAGCGCGACGAGCGACCGGCCCGCAAGCACGGGAACATCCCGCTGTAGCGAGGTCGGCGATGGTCGGCATCACCGATACGGTCCTGCGCGACGGCCACCAGAGCCTGATCGCGACACGCATGCGCACCCGCGACATGCTGCCGGCCGCCGAGCGGCTCGATGCGATCGGCTACCGTTCCCTCGAGGTCTGGGGCGGGGCGACGTTCGACGTCGGCCTGCGCTTCCTGCGCGAGGATCCCTGGGAGCGCCTCGCCGCGCTCAAGCGGGCGATCCCGCGCACCCCGCTCCAGATGCTCCTGCGCGGCCAGAACCTCGTCGGGTACCGGCACTACGCCGACGATCTCGTCCGCAAGTTCGTCGCCGCGGCCGCGCGCGGGGGGATCGACGTCTTCCGGGTCTTCGACGCGCTGAACGATCCGGCGAACATGGAGGTCGCGATCGACGCGGTGCGCCGGGTCGGGGCGCGGGCGCAGGGGACGATCTGCTACACCGAGTCGCCGGTCCACTCCCTCGCGTCGTTCGTCGCGCTCGGCCGCCGGCTGAGCGAGATGGGGGCCGACGAGCTGTGCGTCAAGGACATGGGCGGGTTCATGCCGCCGGTCCCCGGCGCCACGCTCGTCCGCGCGCTCGTGAAGGAGGTCGGCCTTCCGGTCGCCGTCCACACGCACTCCTCGAGCGGGATGTCGACCCTGACGTGCCTCGCCGTCGCCGAGGCCGGCGCCACCTCGATCGACACGGCGCTCAGCCCCTTCGCCGGCGGCACCTCGCAGCCGGCGACCGAGGCGCTCGCCGGCGCGCTGCGGGGGACGCCGTACGACCCGCACCTCGACCTCGGCGGGCTCGCCGAGCTCGCGGAGTACTTCCGCGGCGTCCTCGAGCGCTACCGCCCGCTGCTGAACCTGCGCTCGCTCCAGACCGACCCCGAGGTGCTCATCCACCAGGTCCCGGGGGGCATGCTGTCGAACCTGTTCCACCAGCTCGAGGAGCAGGAGGCGCTCGGGCGCCTGAACGAGGTGCTGGACGAGGTCCCGCGGGTGCGGGCCGATCTCGGCTACCCGCCCCTCGTCACCCCGACCAGCCAGATCGTGGGCGTGCAGGCCGTCGTCAATGTCCTCACCGGCGAGCGCTACCGGCAGATCACGAAGGAGGTCCGCGACTACGTGGCCGGGCGTTACGGGAGGCCGCCGGGCACGGTCGATCCCGCGCTGCAGGCAAAGGTCGGCGGCCCGCCGGCGGCGGGCGGCGCGCGCCCCGCCGAGGGCCTCCCCCCGGAGTTCGACCGCGCGCTCGCCGAGGTCCGCGCACGCTGGCCCGGAGCGGGCGAGACCGACGCGATCTCCTTCGCGCTGTTTCCCGAGGTCTACCCGGGCTACCGGGCCGCGATCGAGGCCGGCCTCACGCCGGACGTCCTCGCGGCGGCGGCGCTCGCGGTCGTCGCGAGCCGGCGCGGGCCGGCCCCCGCGCCCGCGGCCCCGGCCGGCACCGGGGCGGCCGGCGTGAGCCCGTGGGCGCACGAGGGGCGGGCCCGGCTCCAGGCGCACCGGAGGTGGGTCGACGCGCGTCCGCGTCGAGCGGGACGGTAAGCGGACGATCGTCGACGTCGCGCCCGACGGCGCGAGCGTCGCGATCGACGGGCGGACCTACCCGGTGACGGTCGTGCGCGCGGGCCCGATGGGCGTCGAGCTCGAGATCGCCGGCGAGCGCGTGAGCGTCGACCAGTGGCCCGAGGGCGCGCCGGAGCCGCCGGGGCCGGTCGACGTGAACGGCGAGCGCGCGCCGGCCGCGATCGAGCGGTTGGGCCGCGCGGACGAAGCGCCGGCCGAGCGCGCCCCGGCCGTCCGGGCTCCCGCAGCGGCGCCCGTGGCGCCGCCCCCGGTCGCCGGGGCGGTCGCGGTGGTCCCGCCGATGCCCGGCCGGGTGATCGAGGTCCGCGTCGCCGAGGGGGACCGGGTGCGCAAGGGCGAGGTGCTGCTCGTGCTCGAGGCGATGAAGATGCGCAACGAGATCGCGAGCCCGGCCGACGGGTTGGTGCGGGGCCTGCGCGTGAGCGCGGGCACGAACGCCCGCGCCCGCGAGCCGATGCTGTTCGTCGCCCCGGACTGAGCTAGGCGTCGGGCTCGTCCGGCGCGCTCGTCGCCTCCGGGGGCAGCGGGCCGCGGTCGAGCCGGTCGGCCTCCTCGACCGGGTCCTCGAACTCCTCGCCGTCGAGCTCGATCGGGCCCGAGGAGGTCACGGCGGCCCGGGACGGCGCCCGGACCGGCGGAACGTAGGGGAGCCGGGCGTACGCCACCATGTAGGTGGCGGCGAGGGCCCCGGGGATCACGAGGAGCGCGAGAGCGTAGAGGTGGAGCCCCACGAGCAGGCCGACGACCACCACCCCGACCGCGATCGCGGCGAGGACCAGGGCCATCAGCCAGAACGGCACCCGCGCGAGGCCCGACGCCGCCACCCGGTCCCCTCGCTCAGCTCAGGCTCGGGCGCGCGTGGCCGCAGGCGGGGCAGCGGCTCGCACTCGGGTCGATCGGGGCGGCGCAGTAGATGCAGAAGCCGACCGCGGGCGCGGCCGCGACCGAGCCTCCCGAGGGCAGCGGCGCGCCCGTCGAGGTCGGGGGGACCGGCCCGCCGCCGAGCGGTCGGTTCGTCCACGGGCGGTAGAGCAGGTAGAGGCTCAGCAGCATCCAGCCGACGAGCACGTAGAAGGCGATCGACGCGAACTGGGGGAGCGTCTCGAGGACGAGGATCGCCGCGACGAACGCGATCAGATTGGCGAAGGAGAGGACGGTCCGTAGAAGCATCGCTCGAGCGGCCGACCTAGGCGCGCCCCGCGTATCTCCTTTCGCCCCGGGACCGGCGCGCGTGCGCTCGCGTCTAATAGACCGCACCGCTGGGCGCGCACCGTGCCGAGCGTGCCCCCGCTCGTCCGGCGGGACGAGTTCACCTACGAGATCCCTCAGGACGCGGTCGCGGGGATGCGCGTTCCCGGACTCCTGTTTTCGAACGAGGCGCTCCTCGGCGGCGTCGCGGGCGACCCATCGCTCGGGCAGCTCGCGAACGTCGCGACGCTCCCCGGCATCCAGGGCCACGCGCTCGCGATGCCGGACATCCACTTCGGCTACGGCTTCCCCGTCGGGGGCGTCGCGGCCTTCGACCTGGACGAGGGTATCGTCTCGCCCGGGGGGATCGGCTACGACATCAACTGCGGCGTCCGCCTCCTCCGCACCGACCTCGGGGTCGACGAGGTCCGTCCGCGGCTCCACGAGCTCGTCGACCGCCTCTACCGCGAGGTGCCGAGCGGCGTCGGCTCGCGCGGCGGCCATCCGCTCGCGCGCGGCGAGGTCGACGAGGTGCTGGCGGGCGGGGCGCGCTGGGCGGTCGAGCACGGGCTCGGCCGCCCCGAGGACCTGGAGGTCCAGGAGGAGGAGGGGCGGCTCGCGTCGGCCGACCCCGCCGCGGTCTCGGACGGCGCCCGGCAGCGCGGCCTCAAGCAGCTCGGGACCCTGGGCTCGGGCAACCACTTCCTCGAGGTGCAGGCGGTCGACGCCGTCTTCGACCCGGCGTTCGCCCCCGTGCTGGGCCTCGCCCCCGGCCGCGTCGTCGTCATGCTCCACACGGGCTCGCGCGGCCTCGGCCACCAGGTCGCGACCGACTTCATCCAGGAGATGGACCGCGAGCTCGCCGCCCGGGGCACCGCGCTGGTCGACCGGCAGCTCTCGTGCGCGCCGATCGCCTCCGAACCCGGCCAGCGCTACCTGAAGGGCATGGCCGCGGGCGCGAACTTCGCGTGGGCGAACCGCCAGGCGATCACGCACGGGGTGCGCCGCGCGTTCGCCGCGACCTTCCGGCGCTCCGAGGAGGAGCTCGGACTGTCCGTCGTCTACGACATCGCCCACAACATCGCGAAGGTCGAGGAGCACCGGGTCGACGGAGGGCGGCGGCGCGTCCTCGTCCACCGCAAGGGGGCGACGCGCGCGCTGCCCGCCGGCCGCGAGGAGGTCCCGCTCCCGTACCGGTCGCACGGGCAGCCCGTCCTGATCCCCGGGGACATGGGGACGGCGAGCTACGTGCTCGCGGGCCTCCCCACGTCGCTGGAGCGCTCCTTCGGCTCGTCGTGCCACGGCGCGGGCCGCAAGCTGAGCCGTCACGCGGCGGAGCGGGCGTTCCGCTACGACGAGGTGACGCGGGGGCTCGCCGCGCGCGGGATCGTCGTCCGGTCGACCTCCCGGGAGGGGGTCACCGAGGAGGCCCCGGGCGCCTACAAGGACGTCGAGGAGGTCGTGCGCGTGGCCGAGGGCGCGGGGCTCACGCGGCGGGTCGCGCGCCTCGTGCCCCTCGGGGTCGTGAAGGGCTAGCGCGTCGGCGCGGGCCGCGGCCGCCGGGCGAGCGCAGCCGCGCTCAGGATCGCGCCCGCGGCGATGCCGGTTCCGAGCACGAACGCCGCGAGAGGGATCCCCGCGAGCGACCGGCCACCGCCCCCGCCGGGGGGCGCGGCGCTCGTGACGACGATCGAGAACGAGCGGTTCACGGAGAGCCCGCGCGCGTCGCGGGCGGTCACGACCGCACGGAACGTGCCCGGCGCGTCGAACACGTGGCTCGCGTTGCCGGTCGGCGCCCCGGCGCCGTCCCCGAACGCCCAGGTGAGCCCGTACGGGGGCTGGCCCCCGGACGCCGACGCAGAGAAGGCGACCGACAGCGGCGCCGGGCCGCCGGTCGTCGACGGACCTCCCACGATCCCCAGCGAGGTCGCCTCGCTCACGTTCACCGAGAAGGAGTCGACCGCCGAGTCCGACCAGGCGTCCGTCGCGTTGAGCGTGACCGTGTAGCTGCCCGGGGCCGCGAAGGCGTGGGAGGCGCTCGCACCCGCGGCCTGCCCGCCGTCGCCGAACGCCCAGTCGAGCGCGACCGGTCCCGGTCCCCAGGCGCTCGCGCTGCCGTTGAAGGTGGTCGGCGCCGTGCCCGCGGCGGGGGCGCCGCGCGCCTCGAGGAGGAGCGCGTCCGCGCTCGGGACGAATCCGCCGGCCTCGACGGCGAAGAGGGGAGCGAATGCGAACGGGACCGAGAAGTTCGTGTCGTTGTCCAGCGCCTGGGCCTCGAGCGCGCCGTACAGCGTCGGCGCCGCAGGCGCGGCGAAGAACGTCCGCAGCGCCTCGGCCCGGTCGGAGGAGCCGCCGGACGTGTCCCAGGCGATCGCGGCCGGAAGATCGGCGCCCCGGCCGTCGACGATCGCGGCCGAGAACGCTACCGTCGTCCCCGATTCGAGATCGATGGCGGGGTCGATCGTCGCCCGCAGGTACGGCCCCGATCCGTCCGCCGCGCCGACGTCGATGAGGAACGCCTCGCTCACGTTGCCGTACGCGGAGTCGCCGAACGAACCGACCACCCAGTCGAGACCGGGCGAGGAGAACGTGGCGGTGATCGACGGCGCGGTCTCGTTCGTTCCGTCGCCGAGTTCCCAGCGGGCCTCGATCGGGGGGCCCGGTCCCCCCGCGCTCGCGTTCGCCCAGAAATCGACCGACAGCGGTGCGGGCCCATCGGTCGGCCCCGCCTGGAAGCTGACGGCGATCGGCGGCTCGACGGTCACGTTCGTCTCGCCCACCACGTGCTCGCCGATGCTGTCGTTCGCGTACAGCCAGACCGGGAAGCGGCCGGCGGACCGGAAAATCGCGCAGCCGCAGGCCGCGACGTACGGGTCGCTCGAGACCCACTGCTCGGTGACCGTGCCCGTTCCGCCCTGCACGTCGAACAGGTCGGGGAAGTCGGCCGGGGCGTCACGCGGAGCGGGGGAGAGGTTCGGGGTGACGGTCAGCGGGCCGAGCCCCGACGGGCAGCTCGGGGCCGGAGCGCCGCCCACTGCGATCGCCATCGGCGCGCTCTCGCCCCCGTCCGGCGGGCTCGAGGCGTCGGAGACGATCGCAACGGCGCAGAAGCCGCCCGCGACCGGATAGGCGTGGACGGCGGTCGACGCGGAGCTCCCGTTGACGAACGTCCCGTCGCCGAAGGAGAGGGCGAAGGCGTAGGGAGCGACGCCGCCGGACACGCGGGTCGTGAACGTCACGCCCGCGCCCGCCGCCGGGGCGCTCGAGGAGACCGAGAGGTCGACCGTCAGCGCCCGGCCGCCGCCGACGACGAGCGTGATCGGCATCGAGTCGGAGAGGTTGCCGGAGGAATCGATCGCGTAGCCGGTCGCCGGGAAGACGCCGGCGTCCGTGTACGTGTGGGAGGCGATCCCGCCGCTGGCGGCGCCCGCGGTCCCGTCGCCGAAGCTGACCGCCTCGATCGGATACGCGCCGGTGCCGCCGCGCGGGTCGACCGCGAAGGTGACCGTGAGCGGCGCCCGGCCGTAGGTGACCGAGGCGCCGAGCACGACCGACAGGTTCGACAGCGTCCTCGGACCGGCGGCGAGCTCGGGGACGAGAGCGCCGACGATCGGGGAGCCGATGCCGGTGACGGCGTTCCAGCCCGGCCCGGCGGGGTACGGGTTGCTCCCCGAGACGATCTCGTGGAAATCGCTCGGGTAGTCGGCCGAGCCGAGGATACCGTAGAGCGACGGGTCGAGGAAGCCGAGGCTCGCGCCCGCGTACTGGTCGGCGATCGCCGCGATCCCGGCCCAGATCGGCGTCGCGACGCTCGTTCCCGCGACCCCGGTGGCGTGTCCGTCCTCGACGATCTCGACGCCGGGCGCGGCGATCGCGGCGACGTCGGGGACGCCCCGGCCCGGGCTCGAGGCATTGACCCCAGTTCCGTTCTGCCAGGCGGGCCGGGGGAACGGTGCGTACCCTCCGCCCGAGCCGCCCTGGTTCTGGCAACCGGGCGCGCTCGCGCCCGGCGCGTTGCCGCTCCATCCGACCTCCCCGAGCCAGGTCCCGTTCGGCTCGACGGACAGCTGGGTGCCGCCGACCCCGGTGACGAACGGGTCGGAGGCCGGGAAGCTCGTCGAGAGCCCGCTCGTGCCGTCCGAGGCCCCGCAGTCGCCGCTCGCCGCGAGCACCGTGATCCCCTCGGCGGCCGCGAACTCGAGCACCGGGCCGAGGATCGCGTACGAGCCGTCGGTCGACGCGTTGCACGCCTGCGCGCACGGCCCGGCGTAGGCGTTGAAGGTCCCGACGTCGGGCTCGCCCCAACTCAGCGAGATCACGTTGACGTCCGGGTGGGTCACGAGGTAGTCGATCGCTTCGTAGAGGCCGACGCCGGAGTTGGGCGAGAAGGTCATGTCGATCGTCGCGCCCGGCGCGCTCGCGTGCACCCACTCGAGATCGAGCGCCTCCTCCAACCCCCAGCCCGTGTCCGTGCCGTTGAGGTTCCCGTGGGTGGGTACCGGGTACAGGAACCGCACGGACGGCGAGGGCAGCCCGAACTCCGTGTCGAACGCCGCGAGGTCGCTCGCGAGCTGGGGCTGGGGCTCGACGCCGTCGTAGGCATCCACGATCGCGATCGTCGTGCCGGTGCCGTTCGTGCCCGCGCCGAGGAGACCGAGCTCGTCGTAGGCCGTCTCGACCTGACAGGGGATCAGCGCCCCCGTGGCGCCGCAGCCCGAGGAGGCCGGGGAGGTCGGGAGGAGAGGGCCGGTGCCGGCGGCGAGCGGCGCGATCGCCGACACGTTCCCGAGGCCGAGGGCGCCGGTCCAGGGCACGCCGGCCGGCAGTCGGGCGGCGGAGAGGTGACTCACGAACGGCCGACCGTCCGGTAAGCGGAACGTCTCGAAGGAGGTGTGGAACGCCGCGGCGACCGCGCTCGCGGGGCCGGCGACATCGAGCAGCAGCCCGTCGGGGCTCGGTCGGACCGAGAGCCCCCACGACGAGAAGTACGCGCTCGCATCGGCGATCGCGCTCGGCGCGGCTCCGAAGTCCCGGGCGAGCGGTCCGATCGAGAGGTCGTGGCGGTCGAGCGGCGCACCGGGCGTGGCGATGGACGCGGCCGTCGCCGCGAGCCCGCTCGGGTCCTGACCGGCGAGCCCGACCACGACGTCGAGCGGCTGGTCGCCGGCGAGCGCTCCGGTCTCCGTGACACCGGGGGAGGCGACGTACCCGGGCGCGATCTCCACCGTACCGCTCGCCGGCGCGGCCCCGACCAGCTCGCCGGCGTGGGTGCCCGGCGCTCCGAGCGCCACGGAGGGGGCCCCCGGCGCGACCACCCCGAGGGCCCCGAGGAGAACGAGCGTCGCCACGAGGCACGGGGCGATCGTCCGGAGCGCCATCGGAGCCAGGGTGAGGGGGGGCCGGAGCGGATAGACTTGACCGGTCGCCGCCGGCGCCCGCAAGAGCTCATAACCCGCGCCCGGCGTAACCGGCGCGAGGGCGTCGTGGATCCGTATCTCGGCTACGAGATCGCCCTGCTGGTCGTCGCGGTCTACGGCGGGACCGTCTACGCGCTCTACCGACGGGGCCTGGTCGGCCCGGACCGCGCGCTCAGCCTGCTCGGACCCGCGCTGATGATCAAGACGCGCCGGGGGCGCTCGGCGCTCGAGCGCTGGGCGCGCTTCCGTCGCTTCTGGACGGCGGCAGCCGATCTCGGGATCGCCCTCGCGGCGATCGCGATGGCCGGGATCACGATCCTCCTCGTGATCGACGCGATCGTCGCGCTGCGGATCCCCGCCTCGGCGGCGCCGCCCGTCACGGAGGCCTTGGGCCTGCCCGGCATCAACCCGGTGATCCCGATCGGCTACGGGATCGTCGCGCTCGTCGTCGGGATCGTACTGCACGAGCTGGCGCACGGGGTCGTGGCCCGCTCGCAGGGGATCGGCGTGAAGACGATCGGCGTGCTCTGGTGCGTGGTCCCGGTCGGCGCGTTCGTCGAGCAGGACGACGCGGACATGCAGGCCGCGACGCGCCGCCGCCGGGACCGGGTCGCCGCGGCGGGCGTGCTGGCCAACTTCGGGCTCGCGCTCCTGTTCTTCGTCGCCCTGTCGCTGCTCGTGGCCTCGTCGGTCGCGCCGAACGCGAACGGGGTCGGGGTCGCGCTCGTCGAGCCGAACACCCCGGCGGCGAACGCGACGATCGCGCCGGGCGACATCATCACCTCGATCAACGGAACGAGCACGACCACGAACACGCTGTTCGAGGCGTCGCTCGCGGACACGCACCCCGGCGAGGTGGTGCCGGTCGTCTTCTTCTCGGCGGCGCTCGGGCGTCCGGTGAGCGTGAACGTGACGCTCGCACCCAGCCCGACGATCGCGGGGCGCGGCTTCCTCGGGGTCGCGGTCACGTTCCTCACGCCCCCGCAGCTCCAGTCGACGCTCGTCTGGCCCCTCGGCAGCTCGAGCGGGCCGCTGACCGGCGGGATCGACTGGCTGGTCCTGCCGCTCGCCACGATCGAGCCGATCGGTGGCTCGACCGCGCAGTTCTTCCACCTCACGGGCCCGCTCGCTGGCACGGACCCGGGCTCGTTCTGGATCGGCGCGAACGTCCTCTACTGGCTCGCCTGGATGAACCTGCTCCTGGGCCTCTCCAACGCGCTCCCGCTGGTCCCGCTCGACGGCGGCCTCCTGTTCCGGGACTTCGCGAGCTCGATCGCGGCCCGGCTGCGCGCCGGCTGGTCCGCCGCGCGGCTGGAGGAGTTCGGGAGCCGCGCGGTGGCCGCCTCCTCGGTGATCGTCCTCGTGCTCCTGCTATGGCAGTTCATCGTGCCCCGCCTGCTCTAGACGCGCGCTCGGTCTTCGCGCAGTACCCGTTCCTACCGGGGGCGGAAGCGCTGCTCGGCGGCGAGCCGGTATCGATCCGCGCCCTCCTGGAGGAGTCGGCGTACTCCCGGGCCCGCGCGCTCGGGCGCGCCCGCGTGCTCGCGGGCGCCGACGATCCGAGGGCGAGCCGGAACGTCGAGGAGCTCGCGGCGGCCGCGCCCGACGTGCGCTACCTGTCGTTCCTGTTCGCGCGCATCGTGCTCGCGGCCGCGCCGTCGCCCGCCGCGCTCCGGCGCTGGGCGGTCGCCGAAGCGAAGCGTGCCTTCGCGCGCCTGCGCGAGACGCCCGCCGAAGAGCTCGTGGACGTCGCCGGACGCCTCGACTTCACCTTCGATGAGCGCGGTGGGCGGCTGGCGATACCGCTCGTCGACTACCTGCGCCTCGCCGTGCCGATCCGGGAGGCCGACTTCCGGCTCAGCCGGCAGCAGCTCGACCGCGGCCAGGTGGTCGTCGGCGCCCCGCGCGCCGCCCGCCTCCTCGAGGAGGCGATCCGGCTCGAGCTCGCGCGGCCGGTCCCCCTCGCCGACGACGTGCGCCGGACGGTCGCGGCCTCGGAGGACGAGCTCCTAGCCTCGGTCGCCGAGATGATCCCGGCCCCCATCGCGCGGGGCGCGGGGCCGGCCGGACGCCTCCACCCCGAGTGGTTCCCCCCGTGCATCCGCAAGATGCAGCGCGTGCTCGAGGCCGGCGAGAACCTGTCGCACTCCGGCCGCTTCGCCCTCGCCGCCTTCCTCCACCGGGTGGGCGCGGACTTCGAGACGATCGTCGACGCCTACCGCGGGGCGCCCGACTTCGACGAGTCGATCACGCGCTACCAGGTCGAGCACATCACGCACCATGACGACGGGCAGGGCTACACCCCGCCCGAGTGCGACACCCTGCGCAGCCACGGGCTCTGCTTCCGCGACGGCGATCCGAGCGCCGCGCGGCCGATCGACCGCGAGCGCGACGCCCGCTGCTTCGAGCCCAGTCTCCGCCACCCGCTCCAGTACTACCGGCGACGTGGCGGGACCGTCGCGATCGACCCGCCCGAGGGCCGCGCGACTACCGGCCCGGGGGCAGCGCCCGATAGACCCGAACGGCGCGCGCGATCGCCGTCCACTGCCCGGCGATGACGAAGTACAGGAACGCGACGTCGATCACCGTGAACGCGAGCCCGTCGACCGCGAAGCGGGCCCACGGCATCGTCGGCGCCCACGGCCAGGGGAGCGACCAGTCGAACTCGAGGAACGCCGCCACCGCGAGGACGACGAGCCGATCGACCCGGGAGAGCAGACCGGAGTAGAGCCGGCCCTGACCGAGGGCTTGGGCCTGCGTGCCCATGTAGCTCGTCAGGAGGACGCTCGCGAGCGCGAGCAGCGCGAGGATCGGGTTCGCGTAGCCCGACGCGGCGAACCCGACGACGAGCAGGAGGTCCGCGTAGCGATCGAGGACGTGGTCGAGGAGGTCGCCGCGGGCGGAGGCGCGACCGGTCGCCCGGGCGACCTCGCCATCGAGGACATCGAAGAGTCCGGTGAGGAAGATCAAGACCGCGACCGGCAGGAACAGCAGCGGCGTCGTCCATCGGACCAGCGCGGCGAGCGCCGCCGCGGCCCCGGCGCAGCCGAGCGCGGTCCACGAAAGGCCCGCCGGCGACCAGCCGAGGAACGGACCGCGAATCCGGGCGAGGTACGGGGCGACCCGGGCCCGGTATCCCTCGAGGACCATCGGCTCCGGCTAGCTGGCCCCGCCCAGAAGATGCTTTTGCACCCACGGGTCCGCGAGCCAGTCGACCCGGCCGTAGGCGCTGGGCCCCCGGCCGCGGACCCGCCGCAGGACGGCCCGCGCGACCGCGGCGGCGGGGCGCCCGGTCGTATCGATCTCGTAGACGCGCCGGGCGCGGGCCAGGGCCTCGACGAGGACGAGGTCGAGGGCCTCGGCGGTGACGTTCTCGGCCCGGTCCGAAGGCGTGCCGCGGCCCGCGCGCTCTAGCCGCGCGCGCAGCTCGCGCGGGTGGCAGCGCAGGACGACCGCGTCGCGCAGCGGCAGCCGGTGCGCGAGGTGGCCCACCACGAGGTCGACCCCCCGCAGCGCGGGGCCCGAGCGCACCCGCCGCGCGAGCCGCGGGAGGTCGACGCGGACCGCCCCTCGCGCGCGTCGACCGGTCCCGGTGGCGAGCGCGAGGTCGCCGACCTCGACGCAGGCAAGGCGGCCGGCCAGGAGCCGGGCGACCGCGCTCTTCCCCGTGCCCGGCGTTCCCGTGAGCGCGAGCGCGCCGAACCAGTGCCCTAGGCGAAGCGGAGCGCCCGGAACTCCCGGCGCCAGGCCCGCACCTCCGCGCCGACGCGCTCGCCGCGCAGCCCGCCGCGCACGATGAGCTCGGCGAGCCGCGGCATGTCCGCGGCCGTGAGCCCGAGTCGCGCCACCTCCGCCGTCCCGATCCGCCCGACCAGGTCGATGAGCAGCCGCTGGCGCTCGAGGCGTCGGGCGAACGCCCCCGCTCCGATGCCGAAGCGCGCGCGGAGCGCGCCGCGATCGAGGAGGAGCTGATGGCAGGCCGTGAAGCCCCTCGCCGCCGCGACCAGCGGGACCCCGCGCTCGGCGAGGGCGCCCGCCAGCCCCCGCGCGTCTTCGACGACCGTGCGGGCGTACTCCTCGCCGCAGCGCTCGAGCTCGAGGAGCGTCTGGGCGAGGGCCGCGATGCGGTGCCAGTGGGCATTGTCGAAGATCCGCCAGACGAGCGCCGGCGCGATCTGCGCGAAGAGGTCCTCGCGGTCGGTGACGAGCAGGCCCCCCTGAGGGCCGGGGAACGACTTGTGGGTGCTCCCGAAGACGACGTCCGCCCCTTCCTTGAGCGGATCCTGGAACTGCCGACCGGCGATCAGGCCGAGGACGTGGGAGGCGTCGTAGAGGACCAGCGCGTCGGCGGCGTGGGCCGCCTCGGCGATCTCGCGCAGCGGGTACGGGAACAGCAGGAAGCTCTGTCCGAGGAGAACGGCGTTCGGCCGCTCCTGGCGGATCGCGGCGACCGCCTCCTCGGCGCCCACGCCGAAGCCGGGGCCGCTCGCGGGCATCGGCCGGACGGTGTGGCCGAGCAGGGCGGGAACGAACCCGGGCGCATAGCCGTCGTAGCCACCGGACTCCGGCGGGATCGACAGCAGCCGGGACCCGCGCGGCAGGAGCGGCGCGAGCGCGGAGAGCGCGGCGAGGTGCCCGGAGAGCGGGCGGGTGGTCGCGCAGCGGGCCCGGAAGACCCGCGCGGCCGCTGCATCGGCCAGGCGCTCGATCGCATCGGTGTAGCGCGTGCCGGTGTAGCTGTTGTCGATCGCCTCGCCGTCGAGCGTCGTCGGGAGCGGGAGCGTGTAGCGACCGGCGAGATCGCTCGCCAGGTAGCGGCGCGCCGTCGGGGAGACCGCGTTCTCGCTCGCGAGGAGGTTGAACACCTCCCGACCGCGCCAGCGATCGTGGGCGCGGACGAGCGAAGCGAGGCGGCGCTCGTCCTCAGGCCGAGGGAGGGCCATCCGCACCCGGCATCTTCGGGAGGTCGCCCTTCGCCATCTTGCGGGACTCCTCGTGACCGCAGCGCGGGCAGACCAATCCCCCGCGCGGCGTGCGCGCGAGCAGCGCGTGGCAGACCTGGCAGCGTGCCGAGACGACCCCCAGGTTCGCGGCGCCGGTGGTCAGCTTGATCGACGGCCGGGGCTGGATCACGCGGGCGAGGACGATGTCGCCGACGGCGAAGACGTCGGCGAGCGACTCCGTGTAGCCCTCCTTCGCCTTCGAGATGTGGATCGTCCCCTCGGGCGCGCCGGGCACGCCGCGGGGGCTCTTCGTCGTCGCGACGACGGTGCAGATCGCCATCGCCGACTTGAGCTCATCGATCCGGGCGAAGACGAGGTCGCCCTCCTGCACGTCGGGGACCCCGTTGAACGGATCGACGCGCACCGTGCGGTCGCGCGGGTCGACGGAGGGCGTGCCGAGCAGGGAGGCGTAGATGCGCCCCCGGTTCTCGTAGGCACCGCGCCCGGGGAGGAACTCCTCCGCAGGCCCGAGGTAGTCGCCGGGGAGCGCGATCTTGGGGAGGTCCGTCGTCGTCATCGGTGAGGCGGCCCGGGCGGACGACCGGCCGGACCGCCCCGGTCCGACGCCCCCGGGGGCGTGCGCCGGCGCCTGTCCGCCGGGCTCGATCCCCGCGGCCGGGGCGCCGAGCCGGCGGGCCGACTTAACTCTTGGCGTCCGCGGACGCGATCGCCGGCGCGTCGGGGCGGTGCGGGGCCGGCGCGACCGCCGGACCCGGATCGGGCGCCGGCGCAGGACCGCCCTGCAGGGCGCGCACCACGTCCTTGACACTGAGCAGCGCGCTCAGCTCCGGGAGGATCTCCACCGCGTCCCGGGCGCGGCGCGCGGTGCCCGAGAAAACTTCCGAACGAACGTGGCCGCCCCAGACGGTCACCGCCCCGGTTCCCGGCGGCGCGGCCGCCGGCGGCGGCTTGAGGCTGCCGGCCATCACGACCACGACATCGCTCTCGTAGGCCCGACCGAACGCCCACCAGAGGAGGACCGCGAACACCGCGGCGAGTCCGGCCCAGGGCAGGCCGTAGAGCGGGTCGGAGAACAATAGCGCGTCGAGCACGCCGAGCGCGAGACCGCAGCCGAAGATCCCGACGATCGCGACCCGCTTGCGCCGCGACGCGGGGCCCCGGCGAAAGTTCCGCTCGCCGGCGACCGGTGCCCCGAGCGTCGGCGGGAATCCCCCGTCCGGGGCGACGAGGGCGAGGTTCTCGAAGCCATCGGCGGCGAAGACGGAGCGGACCCGTGCCTCGACCGACGCCCCCGGCGCGAGCGCGAGACGGATCGTCTGGCGGTACGGGAAGCTCGCCGGATCGGCGACGTAGAGCGGCCGACGGAAGAACCGGCTGGGCCGCGGCGTCGGACGTCGCGCGGTCCCCGGCCTTCCCCCCGCCATGGGTCCTCCCACCGTCCTACGCGGGCACTCCTCAAGGAGTCGTCGGGAGCGCCGCAGCGCGCGACGCTCGAGGCGTCCGCACGGCCCACAGGTCGACCCCGAGATCCGCCCGGGCGCGGGTGTGGTGGGCGAACACGCGCGGCAACGACCAGGGGATCGAGCGGGTCCAGGCCACTAAGGCACCGGCGTCGGCGAGCCGCGCGAGCACGAAGGCGCGCGCCGACGTCAGGGCGAACCCGTAGATCGATCGGCCCGGCCCGGCGAGGGCGGCGTCCCAGAACGGCCGGTCCGCGTGACGTCGCTGGGCTCCGAACGGCGGGTTCATGATCACGACCTCCGCGGGGCCGTGCCAGCTCGCGACGTCGCCCGCGGCGAACTCGACGCGCACGCGCGCGCGCCGGGCCGTCGCCCGGGCGACCTCCACCAGCGTCGGATCGATCTCGATCCCTTCGACCGGTGCGGCCCCCAGCAAAGCGGCTCCGATCGCGAGCCGACCCGTGCCGGATCCGAGGTCGGCGACGCGCCGGCCCGCGAGGTTCCCCTCCGCGAGCGCTGCCAGCAAGAGCTCCGCCGCTGCCTCGGGCGGCGTGACGACCTGCTCCCGATCCGCCCGGGGTCGTGCCGGAGCCGGCACTGCTCCAAGACGTCGGACCAATTCCGAGCGCCGCATCGACGTCGGACGGTCCGACCGGTAGATACGCTCGGCGCGGTCACCGGGAGAGCGGAAGCGGGGAGCCGGATTTGAACCGGCGAACGCCTTCGCGACGGGATCTCTTCGCCGGACGGCCGGCGTTTAAGTCCCGCGCCGTTTCCGGGCTTGGCTATCCCCGCGCGGTCAGCGGGCGGCCGCGGCCTCGGGCGCTGGCGCGGCCCGGGCCGCGCCCTTCTTCACCGAGACGCGGCGAGGGAAGTACTTCAGCAGCACGACATCGTTCACCGCGGACACCCAGCGGTAGGGGACGTTGACGGGTCGCGAGTCGTCGACTAACATCGGGCTCGTCTCCTCGACGTACAACCCGTCCGCCTTGGCCGCCTCGACGTCGACGACGACGTTGTCGACCTCGCCCAGCAATCGTCCGTCCGGCGTGTAGATCTGGCGCCCCAGGAGCTCGGTCATCTCGACCAGCATCGGAATGTCTCCCGAAGTAGCGAAGACCGGCGACCCCTTTTTATCACTTTGGGCGCAGGGGACGCGTTCGGACGGCGCTGTCGATCCCGGCGCGAGTGATCGCCCGAGCCGTGCGGGTCCGCCCCCTCCGCCGCCGATCGGTGGAGGTCCCGCTCGTCCGTCGAGCGAGGCCGCCGGTGTGAACGGTTATCGCACTCCCCAAAAACCTAGCGCGACCTTTATGTAGCGCGGTTCCTCACGGGACGACATGCGCCGAGGGATGCGCTGGCTGACGTGGATACTGGGACTGGGGCTGCTCTCGTTCGTGGCCGTGGGGCTCATCGCGGCCCCGGTCGGAGCGGCGGCGGTCGAACACTTTGCGCCTGCGAACTCGAGCGCGACGGAGAAGGCCACGTCGATCGCCGCGACGGGCCCCCCCTCGATCGAGCTCACCTACACCACCCTCCCGCCACCGTTCACGGTGGTGCCGTTCAACCTGACGATCTCGGTCAGCGTGATCAACGCCACGATCAGCCCGACGAACATGTCGCTCTGGGCGACCATCTATGACGTGACGAACGAGTTTCCGTGCTCGGTGGTGAGCCTCAACTCCTCGGTCGCGACGGGCGTGTCGACCTACACGCTGGACGTCAACGCCACCAACCTCGCTCCGGCGATCGCGAACCCGGGCTGCAACCCGTACGCCGACAAGATGGGATTCATCGCGGGCGCGACGATCACGAACTCGGTGACCACCAACGGCTCGTCGACCGAGGTCTCGACGTACCTCAACGGACTTCAGCCGACCGTTGTGGGCCTGCTCTCCCCGCTGACGGCGGAGACGGGTCTCGGGAACGTGACGTTCCTCGCGTTCGCGAGCGGGCAGTTCATCTCGGGGTTGTCGATCGCGGTGTCGCTGAACTCGACGGTCGTCTTCCACGCGGTCCTGCTGCAATCGTCCAACTATTCCGGGCAGTACACCCCGGTGGTATGGGACGCGGCGTCCGCCGGTGCCTACAAGTTCTCGCTGGCGCTCACGACCACGTACGGGAACGACACCTACTACAACGGGACGCTGACGATCACCTCACCCGGTTCCACGACCATCACGGTCACGACCCAGACCAGCACCTGGCACAACCAGACGCTGATCCCGGGCGTCTCGCCGGCGGTCGGGGGCACGATCCTGATGGTGATCGGACTGCTCGTCGGCATCATCGCGGCCCTCCTGATCGGCCGGTCGATGGCGAACACGTCGGCCAAGCCCGCGCCGGCCCAGCAGTGGAGCGGCGAGGCCAAGGCGAACACCTGTAGCGTCTGCGGCCAGAGCTTCGGCTCGGCCGAGGAGCTCGCGGCGCACCAGAAGTCCGAGCACGGGATGAGCTGAGAAGCTCCCCCGGCCCGTGGCCAACCCCTTCTCCCGGTTCCTTCGGTTCCAGCGAGAAGGCGCGGACGTCCGGCGCCCGAGGGCTCGGACCCCGTCCGTCAGCTCGCGGGTTCGGCGCCCGACTCCGGCGGGAGGCGACGCACCTGGGTGCGGTACATCTCGAGCAGCTCGTCGGAGGTCGTCGCGTCGGTGGAGCCCTTGTCGTCCCGGACCCGGCCCGTGAAGCGGGGGAACCGCAGCGCGAGCCCTCCGCCCGCCCGCACGCGGTTCATCGCCGCCCGGTGGACCGGGCTCACGGTCAGCTCGGCTCCGCGAACCTCCAGGACGACCTCGGGCCGGAACCAGGCATCGGGGACGAGGCCGGTCTCGACCTCGGGCGGGGGGTGGGGGACGGCGAGGGCCCGCATGCGCTTGGACAGCGCCTCGAGGCTCGCGTCGTCGAAGCCGGTCCCGACCTTCGTGAACGACTCGAACCGCTCGCGGTGGGGGTCGTAGACCGCCAGCAGGAACGCTCCGAAACGCCCCGCCCGACGGCCACGGCCGTGGAACCCCCCGACGATGACCCCATCGATCGAGTCGCCCAGGGCCGCCGTGTACTCTCGCTTGTACTTGATCCACCAAAAGCCGCGCGCGCCGGCGCGGTAGCGGCTCTCGGGGCTCAAGGACTTCGCCATCACGCCTTCCGCCCCGGCGGCGACGGCCTCCTCGAAGAACGCCGTGGCAGCCTCGACGGACTCCACCGTCCGCTGCTCCGCGAGCGCGATCGTGTCGTTGGGCCGCACGAGCTCGCTCAGCGTCCGACGTCGCTCGGGGAACGGCCGCTCGTAGACCCCCTCGGAACCGTCCAGGAGGACGTCGAACAGGAACAGCGCGACGGGGATCTCCGCCTGGACCTTGTCGAGATCGTGCTTGCGGCCCCGGCGACGCGAGACCTCCTGGAAGGGCCGGATCTCCCCCGTCGACGGGTCGATCGGAACGCACTCGCCTTCGACGATCGCGGGGTGCCGCCGCAGGGCGGACGGCAGGGCCCGCGCGACGTCGGGGAACTGCGCGCCGATCTCCTCGAGGCGACGGGAGAACAGGCGTACCCGCCCATCGCGGGCGACGTGGGCCTGGACCCGGAGCCCGTCGTACTTGTACTCGAGGGCGGCCGTCCCGCCCATCCGCCGGAGGATCGAGGCGAGATCCGGCTCGCGCTCGGCCAGCATCGGCCGGATCGGCCGGCCGACCTCGAGGTGGATCTCCGCCAGCCCGGCCGGGCCGCGGGCCGCGAGCGCCTGCGCGACGAGCCCGAGGTCGCTCGACAGGTTGTAGGCCTCCTCGATGCGCGCCCTGGCGGCCTTGTCGGAGTCGGCGAAGGCGGAAGAGAGACCGTCCAGGATCGTCTGGTCCCGCACGCCGAGGCGGAGCTCGCCCAGCACGAACCGGACGATGTACTTCGCCTCGGACGGGCTCGCCCGCCCGAGCAGGCCCACGATCGAGGTGACCTTCTGCTCCTGCGAGCCCTCGCCCGAGGTGCGCGCGATCTCCCGGAGCGTCGCGTAGACCCCTTCCAGGTCGAGGGCCGAGTCGGCGACCGGCGTTCCGCGGGCCTCGAGGAGCTCGGCGACGACCGAACCGAGGTCGCCCCGCACGCGCAGGCGTTCGGCGACCCGGGAGTCCGGCGCGCCGGTCGCGAGGACGACCGCGCGTCGGGCGAGCGAGGCGCCGACCCCCAGCTCGACCCCCTCGAACTCCGGCCGCAGGATCCCCTGCGAGAGGTAGACGACCGGCACGATCAGCTTCGGAGCAAGCGGCGCGAACAGCTCGCCCAGCACCCGACGGCGGTCCGTCCGCTTGCTGGTTCCTTCGAGCTGGTCGTAGGCCCGGACGAGGTCAGCGAGCTTCATCCGGTCGGCCCGCGCCGATCGAACTCCGCAGCGCCTTTAGATTATCGACCACGCGGCCGCGCGCGAAGACGGAATCGCCGCAAACGAAGAAGGTCGCGCCGGCCCGGGCCGCCAGCGCGGCCGTCTCCGTCGTGATCCCACCGTCGACGGAAAGGTCCGCGGCCGACCCGAGTCGGTCGAGGCGGGCGCGAGCGTCGGACAGCTTCGGGCCCGATTCCGGCAGGAACTTCTGGCCGGAGAAGCCCGGGTGGACGCTCATCACGAGCAGCTGATCGACGCGGTCGAGCCACGGCGCTACGTCGTCGAGCGGGGTCGGCGGGCGGACCGCGATCCCGGCCTGCGCGCCGAGGTCGTGGATCCGTCGGATCGTCTCGCCCGGCTCGACGTCCGCCTCCCGATGGAAGACGATCGTCGTTCCGCCGGCCTCCACGAAGGTCGGTACGAACTGGTCCGGGTGCGAGACCATGAGGTGGATGTCGAGCGGCAGACGCGTCGAGCGGCGCGTCGCCCGCACGAGCGCGGGCCCGAAGGAGATGTTCGGCACGAAGTGGCCGTCCATCACGTCCAGGTGGAGCGCGTCCGCGCCGCCCTCTTCCGCGAGGCGGATCGCCTCGGCGAGGCGGGCGAAGTCGGCGCTCAGGAGCGAGGGCGCGAGCCGGCGGGGACGGGGCGGCACGGCGGGGCGCAACGACAAGGGTATTTATACCCCCGTTCGGCTTGGGGCCCCGAGTTCGGTGGACCCGAACCGATAGGTGACAGAATGGTTGGAATCTCGGATCGACGTGGCGTAACGACGGCGGTCGGAGCCTTGATCCTGGTGATCGTCGTGGTGCTCGCCGGTGGCCTGACGGCCGTCGGGCTGAACAGCATCGCCGGGAACAAGTCCGCCTCCACGAGCAGCACGACCAAGAGTTGCGTGCCGGTGTCGAGCCCGCAATGTCAGACCTTGGCGAATGTGCATGACGTAACCCTTCTCGTCCCGGTCCAGAATAGTTTCATCGGTCAAAGCGTACCCTTCACCGCGTCTCTCCCCGCGGGAGAGATCGCGTCGAGCTTCACCTTCAACTTCGGTGATGGCTCCGCTCCGCAGCAGGTCGTCGGGAGTTCGAACTCGGCCACCGCCGACTACGCCTACTCCTCGCCGGGGACCTACCTCGTCACGGTCACCGCGAGCGTGAACGGAGTCACGCACGACAACATCCACAACATCGGCTGGATCCAGGTCCAGTCGACGTACTCGGTCCCCGCGGCGGAGCTCGTGCCCGCCGTGACGGTCGCGATCACGTCGAACGGGACCTCGGGCGCGGCGTCCCCCACGGGCGTCGTCGCCACCGGCGCCACCGTGAGCTTCGCGGGCAGCTACACCGCGACCCCGGTGAACCCGATCTACTCGGGCACGACCCCCAGCATCAGCGTGCTGACGGGCCCGAGCGGGGGCGCGTCGGTCACGACCAACTCCTCGGGCCCGACGAGCGCCACCGCCTCGGTGCTGTTCAGCAGCGCCGGTACCTACACGGTCGGCTTCACCGCGAAGGCGACCAGCGTGTCCGGGCCGGCCTCGCAGAACAACATCTTCACCGTCATCGTCGGCAGTGGCGGCGCGGCGAAGGCCCCGCCGATCGCGGTCGCCCCGAAGGCCCTCAACGGCACCATCGTCTCCTACGACAACACCGGCGGCGCGGGCGCCGAGACGCTCGACCCGGCGATCGACTACGAGACGATCGGCTTCGAACCGATCGCGAACATCTACCAGACCCTGATCACCTACAACCAGTCTTCGATCACGAACTTCATCCCCGAGGCCGCTGCGTGCGTGCCGGGCAGCGCCCAGTGCACCCAGCTCTTCGGGCAGAGCCTCGTGAACGGCGCCAACCTCACGTTCGTGATCAGCGGCTCGTCGAACTTCTACGACCCGAACACCCACAAGACCTGGGGCGTCTACCCCACGGACGTGGTCTTCTCGTTCGCGCGAACGGCCTCGTTCGCGGTCATCCCGTCCTGGGGTGGCAACAACGGGTGGGTCACGGCCCAGTCGTATCTCCCGCTCGGCAACGCCTCGTGGGACACGGCGAGCTCGCCGACCGGCCTCGCCCTGCACGCGCCGGGCAACAACACGCCGGGCGTGATCCTGAGCCAGCTCCTGGTCAACGACTCCGCCTTCTGCCCTGCCAAGGCCTATGAGAACGGCTACCACGGCTGCGTGACCATCAACGCGGACGGTCTCGGCCAGGTCTGGAGCCCGAGCGCGGTGTACCAGCTGCTCTCGGACCCGCTCGGCGGTTCGATCACTCCCGCGGCCTGGATCAGCCAGGAGGGTTCGCCCCTCCCCGGCTGGACCGACACGGGGCTGACGGGCGCCGGCGACTATCCGATCGGCCTTCCGGGCGACGTCGACACGGCGAACGCGACGTCGCAGGACCCGGCGGTGCAGACCTGGATCACGAACGCGCTCGCGAACCCCACGATGTGGGACACTATGCAGATCGACGGTTCCGGGTTCTTCGGATTCCCGGCCGGTAGCGTGACCGAGGACAACGACATCGCGGGCAGCGGCCCGTACTACATGTCGTACTTCGACAACGCGGCCGAGTACATCCTGCAGGCGAACCCCGCCTACCACCCCAACCCGAACTGCCTCGGGTCGAGCTCGTGCCAGCCGGCGGTCGGCAAGTACGTCCCCAAGGTCATCCAGAACTGGGAGAGCACCTACTCGCCCGGTGAGGCGGCGCTCGAGTCCGGCACGGCCGACTTCGCGCCGATCCCGACGACCCAGACCAGCCTGCTGCTGCAGCTCCTGTCGCAGGGCAAGGTGAAGTTCACCCAGTTCCCGACCCTCGGGATCTACTTCTATCCGTTCGACTGGAACTACAACCTGGCCGCCGCGCAGGCGCTGACGCCGACGACGATCACCGCGCCGACGGACTTCTTCAGCTCCGAGGCGATGCGGATGCTGTTCTCGACCGCGTACCCGTACCAGTCGATCTACAACGCGATCGTGAACGTCGACGGCATCGACACGGGCATCAACTACGGCGGCGCGATCGCGCCGGGCATGTTGTACTACCCGACGAACGTGAGCTGGCCGGACACCAACCCGAGCTCCACACCGACACCGAACGTGCCGGGGAGCGCGTGGTGGTGGTGGGCGCAGGTCTCGACCCCCGGGAGCCCGTACTACGACGCGGAGATCGCCAGCGACTGCACGACCAGCCACCCGTGCACGATCCCGCTGTTCGGCGAGACCGGCTTCCCGCAGGGCGACATCCAGAA
>DASPVQ010000019.1 GCA_035622275.1 Thermoplasmata archaeon
GATCGCACGGCTTGGTGATCTCGACCAACGCACCTCCGACCTCGAAGCTGCGCCCGACCGCATACTGCGCGTTCGGAATTCCCTTGGAAGTGATGTTCTCGCCAAAGTCCCCGGGGCGGACCGGCCAGCCTTCTCGCCGGAACTCTTCGATGATCTCGAGCGGAAGGATCAGCACCGCCATCGCTGGGTCGTCGTGCTTCTCCTCGTGGCGATATCGGTTGAAATCCCCCTCCAAACCCGTGTGCTTCAGCCGTACATGCTCGACGGACCGCTTCGGAAGGCCCCGCTCGCCCGGGGTCTCAGGCTTGAGGCTCAGTTGCACGACCCTCCCGACGACGCTGGGGATCGGACCCCCCGGAAGATCTGGAGCAGGTTTCGTCTCGATTTCGTCGACCACGGAACGCTTCCCCGGGCCCACCCTCCCGGCCGCGACCGTCGCTACGGTCGAACGACCCCTAAACGCCTTCCCCCGAGAGGGTGCCGAGGATTTCGCCGAAATGCCTAAAGCCGAATCATCCTGCCGCTGTCGCAGGGCCCATAGCTTAGGTTGGCTGGAGCACCCGGCTGATAACCGGGAGGTCGTCGGTTCAAATCCGACTGGGCCCATCGATCGGGTGAGCCGTCCCCCCGGGCGGGACCTCGGAAGCTCGTTCGATGGCCCGGCCGCCGTCGCCCGGTCGGCCACATCGGCGCGGTGTGCACGGGGGCCTCGCTGCCCCTCCGGCGGTCACGAACCGTCGCCGTCCCCAAGCCCGGCTCTCTGGACCGACGCAGCAAGGAGGTCCTCGAACGCTTACAGGGCGGCCCCGCAGCTCGCGCAGCGGGTGCGTCCGGCGGGGTTCAGGGTGCCGCAGTGGGTACAATGGAGGTAGACGGCCGGAGCGCTCGGGGACGGGGCCGTGGCGCCCGCCGCCGGCGCCCGAGGGGCGGACAGTCGGGCCGATCGGGCACTCGTGATGGAATGCACCCAGGCCGCCGCGCTGCGCGTCTTGAACGTGAAGGCGTTGGCGCCCCGCTCCGTCTCGACGTTGAGGCGCGGGCGGCCGATGGCCGGATCGGTCATGACGACGTTGCTGACCTGCTCTAGATCGACGTCGAGCAGCGTGCGGGGCGTCCCGGGGCTGAGCAGGTTGCCGCCGACGGTCCCCTCGAAGACGAGCCGCAGGTTCGTGAGATAGAGCACCCCCGGCAGGTCCTCCCCGTCGTCGTCGGCGTCGACCACCTCGGTGGCGATGGCTCGCTCTCCCGGTCGCAGAAGCATGGGCTCTTCCGGTATGCGAGTGGCGATTCGGTCCCCGATTCTTTAGGCTGGCGGCCGCGCCCGCGGATGCGCTCCCTCGGCGAACGTCGCCTCCCGCGGCCCCCGCACGAACGCTTATGGCGCGGAGGACCATCCGAACGCGATCGCCGATGCCGTACCAGCTGGGCCAGGGCTCTCGGCTCGTCCGCCGCAAGATCCTGGGCGACCGGGAGGTGGTGCGGCGGGCCAGCCACGAGTCTCTGTGGGGCGTACTGCCGAAGCTGATCGTCTGGATCGCCGTCTTTGGGTTCGTCGACTACTGGCTGTGGACCGGGTTGACGACCGTGCTGGGGACGATCCCGTACCTGACGCCGGTCATGCGCACGCTCGTGAGCGCCGGCTCGGATGCGCGCCTGACGATCGCCACGATCGCGCTGCTCGTGCCCGTGGCGGCCGGCGTCTACGGATTCTTCGTCTTGTGGCGGTGGGCACGGTACGTCTTCGCCGTGACCAACTTCCGGGTCCTCCACCAATACGGGATCCTCGGCACGGAGTTCGAGGAGATCCCGCTGGTCCAGATCCGGGACGTTGAGGTCAAGCAGAGCATGGTCCAGCGAGCGCTGCGCATCGGCTTCGTGCGCCTCAACTCCCTGCAGTTTCCCGGCGCGGCACCGGTCGTGGCGTCCCAGCATCCCGGCCGGAGGCCCGACGAGCCCCCCGGGGTCGAGGAATGGCTCCTGGTCCCGGACCCCTACGGCATCGAGAAGGACGTCGAGAGCCTCACCGAGGCCCTGGTGGCGAATCGCTCCGGGGGCCCGGCGCCGGTCGTGGGGACCTAGGCCGTCGCAGCGCCGAGCCGAGTCGTCGCACGAGGTCGAGGAGCGGCGCGTAGAAGACGACCGCGACCCAGGTCGGGTACAGCCAGTAGTTGCGCTTGAACACGAAGAACGAGAGCGGCCGGCTGGTGCAGGTCGATCCGGGGTCGCCGACGATCACGTGGCACCAGACCCCTGACGCGTCGAGGTAGAGGAACGGCGCCAGGATCGCGGCCGTGATCGCCACGGCGGCGAGCGCCCGAACGTACTCACGGCGGGCCAGGTGGTAGAGCACGACCACCACGTTCGCGAGCTGCTTGAGCGCGAGGGCGAACACCTCGGCCGCCCAGCGCGCCCGTCCGAGGGGCCCCGTGAACGCAAGCGCCAGCGTGAGGGCGAACAGCGGAACGAAGTCGTTCTGTCCGTTGGCGGCGAGCAGCGGCACCCAGGGGACCGCGAGGCCGGCGAGCGCTCGCCCGTTCCCCCGCAGCAGATAGAGCATGGCAGCCCAGGCGATCAGGGAGATCCAGCGGTAATCGACCCCCGGGATCTGAACGAAGGCGAGCAGCGGCAGGTAGACGTCGTAGGAGTTCTCGAGGTAGGTCTTGCCGTACTGGACGTAGTAGAACACGACCGGGTGGCTGTAGAGGTTCCAGCCGAGGGCGGCATAGGCCGGGGTGCTGTACGGCTCGTCCGAGAGCCCGTTGAGGACGCCGGTGAGCACCGACACGACGGCGATCCCGCCGCCCACGGCGAGCAGCGCCGGCACCGCCCACGGGACCGCGTCGGCGCGCCGGTCGAGCCCGCGGGCGACGAGCACGGTCACGAGGAAGATCGGGACGATGAGGAAGAGGAACCCGGGTACCGTCGTCCCTACCAGGAGCGGGACCGTCGACAGCGCGAGCAGGACGTAGAGGAGCGCCGTCCACCGCGGAGACATCGACGCAGCGCGGAGCCCCCGCCACCTCAGTCGGCGGCACGAGGCCCGCCCGCCGGCGCCCCGTTCCCCAGATAGCGGTCGAAGAAGTCGAGCATCGCACCGAAGCCCTCGACCCGATTCGCGCGCCGCACGAGTCCGTGGCCCTCGTCGTCGAAGCGCAGGAATTCGACCGGCCGACCTCGGGCGCGCAGGGCGGCCACGATCTGCTCCGCCTCCTCGATCGGCACCCGGGGATCGTTCGCGCCGTGGATCACGAGCAGCGGTGTCGTGATCCGGTCCACCCGATGGATCGGCGAGATCGCTTCGAGGAACTCTCGATCCGATTCCAGACTACCGTACTCCGCCTCCCGCAGCTTCCGTCGCCAGGGGCCCGTATTCTGGAGGAACGTGACCAGGTTCGAGATCCCGACCACGTCGACCGCCGCCCCCCAGCGCTCGGGATCGGCGGCGATCGACGCGAGGACCAGGAATCCCCCGTAGCTCGCGCCGTAGATCCCGAGGCGGCCGGGGCTCACCTTGCCGGAGGCGACGAGGTGATCCGCCAGATCGCGGAGGTCCCGGAGGGCGTCCGGCCGACGTCGGACGTCGTCCAGGTGCACGTACGTGCGACCGTAGCCGGTGCTCCCGCGGATGTTCGGGAAGACCACTCGCCAACCGCGGGCCGCGAGCATCAGATGGTGCGGCACGAACCGCGGTCGGGCCTGCGACTCCGGTCCGCCGTGCGCGACCACGATCGTCCCACGCGGGGCTCCGTCGCGCGGACCGAACTCCCAGTAGGGGATCGGAAGACCGTCGCTCGCCCGGTACGAGACGAGCGACCAATCGCTCACCGTCCTTGGCAGCGGCGCGGGGCCATGGGTGAGCGGCGTCGTCGCGCCGGTGCCGCGGTCCCACTTCCAGAGCTCGACGCCGAGCTGGGGGGAGCTCAACTCGAAGACGAAGGCGCTCGCGTCGGGCCACCAGACCGGCGCCGACGGGACCACCCCGACGGCGGGGAGCGGGACGCGCCGGTCCTCGCCCGTCGCGAGGTCCACCAGATGCACCTCGCTCGCGCCGTCCCGGTTGACCACGACGGCCACGGTCTGCGCGACGGGGTCGGTCCGCAGCGCTTCGACGTCGCCCGGGTAGGCCCTCAGGAGCTCGGGAGTGCGTCCCTCGCGGTAGGCGAACAGGGCGGCGAACTCGCGCTCGGGGTTGGTCGCCACCAGCACGCCGGTCGGGGTCAGATCGGCGCCGAAGACCGTCTGCTCCCCCGAGTGCGGCGTGAGCAGTCGCGGAGCTCCCTCGCTGATGAGGTAGAGGTCGTGATCGAGCGGGGTGTGCGCCTCGGCCTCGAGCACCCGACCGGCGTCGGCGGCGACCACGGCCAACCGGCTGTCGAGCTGGTGGATCCGGCGACGGCCGCCGGTGCGCACGTCGATCTCGTACGAGTCGAAGAACCGAGCGTCGCGCTCGTTGCTGGAGAAGGTGAAGCGGTGGTCGTCGCGCCAGGCCCCGGGAGAATGGATCACGCTGGGCGCGTCGGTGATCGCGCGGGCCCCGCCCACCCCGTCGCGGGACCAGAGGAGCAGCTGCCAGTGCTCGTTCGCCCCCCGATCCTGCGAAACGATCACGGCGTCGCCGGACCGCGCGGCGAGTACGCTCCCCGCTCGTTCGAGGGCACGGGAGAGCCGCTCGGCCGGCCCGCCGCGGGCCGGCTGCCGCCAGGGCTGCGGAACGCCCTCCCGATCCGAGACGTAGTACAGCCACTGCCCATCCGCCGACAGGCTCGGGTCACTCGAGAGCGGGCGGTCCATCCAGACCCTGTCCGCCGGGTTCGCGGTGCTCTCCGGCCGGGCGTTCACTGGCGACCGGAACGCGTCACGGGCGTAAGCGCTTCGGCCGGGAAGTGGCTCAGAGACGGCTGCGCGCGCTGGCCGCGGTCGCGGGCCCGACGCTGGCCGTGGACGCGGCGGCGGCGGGTCGCGAGGGGGCGGAGGGGCGGGCCATCGGTAGCATCGGCGACGGCGACGGCCGGATCGGAAGCCCGAGCCGTTCGCGGATCCAGTGACGGATGTCGTAGATGTAGAGGTTGCCGTACGGGCAGGCCTCGACACAGTTGCCAACGCCGCAGCACTTCGTGCTCCGGAACTCCCCGGTGCGACGGAAGTGGCCCGGCATGTCGGTGAGGCCGATGGGGCAGCCCTTCGCGCAGTCGACCGTCGTGCACGCCCGGCACACGTCCTTCGAGTGCACCTTCAGCTTGAACGGCCCGAGCTTCTGGAACGCTTGGGCGAACGTGCCGGTGTAGCACCACCCCATCGTGACGCAGTTGTAGTTGCCGGTATACGGGATCGTCACGAACATCACATACCAGAGGACGCCGAAGTACAGGCTGAAGAGGAAGACCGTCGGGTCGACCGAGCCCGGCAGGTACCAGCTCGTGCGCCCGGTCGTGTTCAGGTAGCTGATCACGGACGCGATCGCGAGCGATCCCATCACCGCTCCGGTCGTCGCGGTGTAGGCGTTGGACAGGCGGCTCGAGAGGTACCTCCGGCCGATCGGGCTGTGCGCGTTGAACGACTTCATCGCGTCGATCGTCGTCCCCTGATACATCAGCGGCGCCGTGCAGAAGACGGAGCAGACGACGCGCCGGCCGAAGAGGAACGTGAGGATTCCGGTGACGGCGTAGGTGATCAACAGGACGCCGAAGACCCCGACCGCGAGCGGGGCCGACCCGATCCCCATGCTCCATCCGAGGACCGGCACGGTGGTCCCGCTCGGTGCGTTCGGGAAGGCGAGCCCGTAGTACAGGCTCGGGTAGAACACCGCGAACGCCCCGTAGCAGCCGAGCATCAACCCGAGCCGGATCCGGGTCTCCCGGCTCTTCGTCTCCCGGTACTTGAACACCACGAGCGCTCCCATCTCGGCGCCCATCATCGCGAGGAACCAGGTGGAGCCGGTCACCGTGGCGATGAACCAGAACCCGTTCTGGAGCGCATTCCCCGTGGCGGTAGCGACGCCGCCCGCGACCGGCAGCGCCCCGAACGCTCCGACGTAGAGGCTCGGCTCGAGCGCGAGGTCGAGGACGGCGCCCATGAAGAGCTCCGCGACGAAGATCGCGGCCAGGACGCTGAACGCCCATCGCGCGTTGAGCTGCCAGGTGAGGCCGGGGCGCGCCGCGAGACGCTCGGGACGCACCACGGCCTCGTAGAACAGTACCATCTCGGCCGCGACCGAGAGGGCGAAGAGGCTCGCGTCGCCGTAGTACTGCCAGACGAAGATCCCGGCCATCATCAGGCCGTAGATCCCGAGGAGGGCGACGAGGTAGGTCGCGAAGCCGCCGGGGAGCTCCCGGTGGCGGTAGAGGAACTCCATCGCGTAGACGAACAGGACGATCATGAGCACGCTGGAGCCGTAGATCGCGAGCGATGTCCACCAGCCGGCGGTGAGCGCCGGCGGCGACAGGAACATGATACCGGCCTGGAAGAGCGCCGTGATGAACAGGGGTCGCGGCAGTTGGTCCCGGAGCAGGACGGCGGTGACGATCATCTCGCCGGACATCGTGAACAGGAACCAGGGCGAGTTGACTACCGCGATCAGCAGGCCGAACGTCCCGGCGAGCCCTGAGCCCGAGCTGCCGATCGCCGAGCCCGCCGCCGCCGAGAACGTCCAACCCATCAGCAGCTCGTTGACGAAGACGAGGGCGATGACCGAGGCGACGAAGCCGGCGGTGTGGCGCAGGCCCGGGGAGCTGTATCGCTCCCCTTCGGCGGCCTGCGCGCGCGCCTCCTGCAGGAACGCGACGAATACGGCGAGAACGCTCACCGACATGAGCGCGCTCGCGACCCAGAAGCCTTCCACGAGTCCGGTCGCGCCCGGATGCAGGAAGTAGATCGCCGCGCCGATCAGCATCCCGGCCATCATCATCAGCAGGAAGAGCACCGTGGCCGCCCGGAGGGCCGTGCGCGCCGTCGACGCCCACTTGACCAGACCCGCCGTGGTGAGGACCATGCCAGCGGCCAGGACCGACAGCACCAGCTCGCTCGAGATCGTCATCCCGAGATCGAACCTCCGTTGGAACGCTGCTTTAGGGCGGCCGGCCCGCGCTCGCGGCCGGCGGGCTCACCGCACGAGTCCGGGCCGCGTTGGGGGCCGATGCCTCGCCCTCTCGCCAGCCCGGCGAGGGCCATTCGCGCCATGCGGAGCCTGGAGCCACCGTGGAGGGTTCGTAGAGTCCCCACTGAGTCGGGGCCAGCGCCAGGGACGGTCGGATCCCCGCCACCAAGGCGAACGTGCCGAGGAGCCCGTACTGGAAGCCCCATCGGAGATACAGGGCGACGCCCGGCGCAAACACCGGCGGGACCGCTCCCCACGCCGTCGGAAGGCCCAGCACCCCGAAAAGCTCGTTGACGAATCCGGGCGCGCCGGCCGCGGCGACCGCGGGCGGGGTCCACGCGACCAGCGAGATCCCTCCCACGATGAGGGCCACGCGCAGCACCCACGCGAGTGGCGACCGTCGTGTCGAACCGAGGAATCGCTGCACCGCGGTCGGCCGCAGTGCCACGGCGAGCGCGAAGACGCCGAGCAGCTGGTGCTGGACCAGCCACTGGAACCAGAGCGCGGCCGAAGCTCCCTGAGGGACGACGGTCGTCCACTGGGCGAACATCGCCAGCGACCAGGTGAGTCCGGCGACCAGCAGCGCGGCCCGCAACGCTCCTCCCGCGACGAGGCGGGATCGGGTCACGGGGGTCGAGGCCGGAGCCGATGCCGAGCCATCGCTCCCAGCGCGAAGTCCAATGAGCCCGCCGTAGACGCGGAGCACGAGCTCCTGAGCGAGCAGCGCCACGAACACGACGACCATCTGGAACACATCGAGGAACCAGTTGTTCACGAGGAGGTTGTTGAGCGTCGAGCCACTCGCCTGGGCCACCAGGCCCACGCCGGCCGTGGCGGCCGCTACGGTGGAGCAGCATGCCCCGAGCGTCACCAGCGCGACCATCGCCGGCGTCAAGCCCGCGATCGTGGAGACCCCCGCGCCCCGCGCTGCTCGGATCTGGCGGTCCCGGATCAGTCGCACGATGAGCAGGATCGCGACCGAGACTCCGAGCCCGACCCCGATGGAGACAAAGACCATCGCGATCGTCGCGAGGAACGGTAGCGACAGGACACCCCATGGACCTACGATCAGAAGACCCGGGTAGTTCCAGGGCCCGATACCGAGCGCGTTCCACCACAGGATCTCGACCCCGTAGCCCCCCGACACGTGGGCGACGATCAGCATGCCCCCGAGCGCCATCGACCCGAGGGCGTACAGGATGGCGAAGAACGCCACCATCATCCGCGCGTGGGATCGGCGGAGGAGGGCCCGAGTCTCGCCGAGCGTCAGGACGGAGACCGCGCGGAGGAGCGGGTGTTCCTCTGACACCGGGTAGTAGGTCACCCCCGACCTTATATCGCGTGGGTTCGGACCGTGCCGACCGCTTTAACCCTCCGTCCGATTCTCGCCGGTCGGAATGCCGCGCGTGCGGTCCCGGTCCCGCCCGGGTCGCCGCCCGATCGCGAGCCCACTGCGCGGCGGGGCGCTTCGACCGGTACGCCCCGCCGATCTGCCCTTCCTGCTCCGCCAGCGCTCGCTCCTTTACCACGACATCGGGGGCGTCCGAACTTCGACCCTCCGGCACTACCTGCCCCGGTTCCGCCGCTGGTTCCTCGAGGAGTTTCGGGCGGGCCGCCTCAGCGGCTACCTCGCCCTCGACGGGCGAGGACGACCGGTCGCGAGCGCGCTCGCCTGGCTGCGTCCTCGCCAGCCATCGCCCCGCTTTCCCCACACGTCCATCCCGTACGTTTTCTCCGTGGTGACCGCGCCGGCGTACCGGCGCCGGGGTCTGGCGAGTCGCCTCGTGGCGAGGCTCGTGTCGGACGCCCGGGCGTGCGGCTACCCGCGCGTGGAACTGCACGCGACCGAGGCGGGCCGGTCCATCTACGCCCGCCAAGGGTTCCGGGCGACCAATGAGATGCGACTCGACCTGCTTCCGCCGGCGCCCCGTCGAGCGCGGGACCGAGGCTTATCTACGCGCCGCGGGTCCGAGGCGCGTCGATGACCGGCGCCGGCGGCGACGACCCCGATCACCCCCTTCGGGCGGGCGGCGCGCACTGAGGCCGACGCATGCTCGCTCCGGTCGCCCCCCGGGCGCAGGTCCGCGGCGACCTGCCGGGGCGGGGGAGGGAGATCGTCGACCGTCCGACGCTGGAGTTCCTCGGCGAGCTGGACGCACGTTTCGAAGACCGTCGCCGGGAGCTCCTGGGCCGTCGAGGGACGTTCCGAGCGAGCGTCGCGGCCGGCACGCGCCCGGAGTTCCCGACCGAAACGGAAGGCGTGCGGACGTCGGACTGGCGGGTCCGGCCGCCGCCCGAGGAGATCCGCGATCGTCGGGTGGAGATCACCGGGCCCGCCGAGCGAAAGATGGTCGTCAACGCGCTCAACTCCGGCGCGTCGGTCTACATGGCCGACTTCGAGGACGCCCATGCCCCGCTGTGGGCGGCGACGCTCGCCGGTCAGATCAACCTGTCCGACGCGGTCCGCCGACGCATCGATTTCGCGACGGCGGACGGACGGGAGTACCGGCTCGCGACGCGCACGGCCGTGCTCATGGTTCGTCCTCGAGGCTGGCACCTCCAGGAACGGCACGTGACGGTCGCCGACCGTCCGATGTCGGCGAGCCTGGTCGATTTCGGACTGTTCTTCCACCACAACGCCCGCGAGCTACGCGCGCGCGGCGCCCGGTCGTACTTCTATCTGCCGAAGCTGGAACACTACCTGGAAGCCCGTCTCTGGAACGACGTGTTCGCCTTCTCGGAGGACGTGGCGGGCGTGCCCCGGGGCACGATCCGCGCGACCAGCCTGATCGAGACCCTACCGGCCGCCTTCCAGATGGACGAGATCCTCTACGAGCTGCGCGAACACTCGGCGGGCCTCAACTGCGGGCGATGGGACTACCTGTTCAGCATGATCAAACAGTACCAGGACCGACCCGAGGTCGTCTTCCCGGACCGGCGGCTGCTCACGATGACGGGCCCGTCCCTCGCCGCGTACTCCCGCCACCTCATCGCGGTCTGCCACCGGCGGGGAGCCCACGCGATGGGGGGCATGGCGGCGCAGATCCCGATCCGGGACGACGCCGAGGCGAACGCTCGCGCGATCGCCTCGGTCGTGGCGGACAAGGAACGCGAGGCGCGCGCCGGCCACGACGGGACATGGGTCGCCCATCCCGGTCTCGTGCCGATCGCCCGCGAGGTGTTCGACCGCTGGATGACCACGCCGAACCAGATCGATCGGGTGCCGCACGGCGGACCCGCGCGACCCGAAGAGCTCGTCGAGCTGCCGCGCGGCGCGGTCACCGCGGACGGGATCCGCCGGAACGTCCGCGTCTCCGTGCGCTACCTAGAGTCCTGGCTCCGGGGAGCGGGCTGCGTTCCGATCGACCACCTGATGGAGGACGCCGCGACGGTGGAGATCTCGCGCAGCCAGCTCTGGCAGTGGATCCACCACGGGGCGACGACCGAGGACGGCGGGGTCGTCGACATCGCCCGCTTCCGCGCGGCGCTCGATGCCGAGGTCGCGGAGCTGCGAGCGGAGTCTGGCCCCTCCGGTCGGGACGCCGCGATCGACGGCGCGGTCCGGCTCCTCGATCGGGCCGTTACGTCGGAGGCGCTCGCGGAGTTTATCACGTGGGACGCCTACGACCGGCTCGAGCCGCCGAGCGGGGGGAGCGGATGAGCGAGGCGATCGGGACGGCCTGGAAGAGCGACGACCGCTGGGCCGGTGTCGTACGCCCGTACCGGCCCGAGGACGTTGAGCGGCTGCGCGGGTCGGTCCGGGTCGAGTACACGCTGGCGCAGCTCGGCTCGCGTCGACTCTGGCGCCTGCTAAGCTCCGAGCCGTTCGTGCCCAGCCTCGGGGCGATGACCGGCACGCAGGCCGTGCAGATGGTCGCCGCCGGTCTCCCCGCGATCTACGCGAGCGGCTGGCAGGTCGCGGCGGATGCGAACACCGCGGACCAGACCTATCCCGACCAGAGCCTGTATCCGGCCGACTCGATGCCGGCGCTCGTCCGTCGGATCAACAACGCGCTGCGCCGCGAGGACGAGAAGCAGCACGCGGCGGGACGGGGCGACGTCTATTGGTACGCTCCGATCGTCGCCGACGCCGAGGCCGGATTCGGCGGGACGCTGAACGTATTCGAGCTGACCAAGGCGCTCATCGAGGAGGGCGCGGCCGGCCTCCACCTCGAGGACCAGCTCGCGTCGGTGAAGAAGTGCGGCCACATGGGCGGCAAGGTCCTCGTCCCGGCGCGCGAGTTCAACCAGAAGCTATGGGCGGCCCGCCTGGCCGCGGACATCCTCGGGGTCCCGACGCTCGTCGTCGCGCGAACCGACGCGCTCAGCGCCAAGCTCCTGACGAGCGACATCGACCCGCGCGATGCGCCGTTCCTCACGGGGAAGCGGACCCCCGAGGGGTTCTACGAGATCACCGGCGGCCTGGACATGGCGATCTCGCGCGCGATCGCCTACGCACCGTACGCCGACCTGTTGTGGTTCGAGACCTCGAGCCCCGATCTCGAGGACGCGGAGCGGTTCGCGCGGGAGGTGCATCTCGAGCACCCGGGCAAGTTGCTCGCCTACAACTGCTCGCCGTCGTTCAACTGGCGCAAGAAGCTCGCCCCGGACGCGATCGCCGAGTTCCAGGGCGCGATCGCGAAGATGGGCTACAAGTTCCAGTTCGTCACCCTCGCCGGGTTCCACGCGCTGAACCTTTCGGTCTATCGTCTCGCGCGGGGCTACGCGCAGCGCGGGATGACCGCCTACTCCGAGCTCCAGGAGGAGGAGTTCCGCGCGGAGGAGGAGGGATACGCCGCCGTCAAGCACCAGTCGTTCGTCGGCACCGGCTACTTCGACGACGTCGCGCAGGTCCTCTCAGGAGGCCTCACCTCGACCCTCGCCATGAGCGGCTCGACCGAACGCGAGCAGTTCTCGGCGCCGCCACCGGCCGCGTCCCCGGACGTCGCCACGGAGCCCGGTCGCTCGCGCTCCGGTCGGCCCCGGGCGGGTTGACGTCCGCCCGGGCGGCGATCGTCTATCCGGCGGGTGGGTCGCGGCGGGGCTCGGGCGGCCGACGTCGGCGGGTGGCGACCAGGGCGACCGCGAGCAACCCTATCGCGACGAGCGCCGCGATGGCCACGAGCTCGGCCAGCCCGAGGCCGAAGTACGTCGGGGCCGGCGGGGGCGCGGTCGCGTTCGCGCTGAAATTGATCGCGACGGTGACCGGCGCGCCCTCCACCGGGAACGAGCCGCTCGCCGGCGAGACCGTGAACCCGGCGGAGACGCCGGTGATAACGAAGTGGTGGGTGCCGTTGGGGAACTCGAGATAGCTCGTGACCGCCGGGCCGCTCTCGTAGATCTGCCCGTCCACCGACAGGTTCCAGTCGACGACCTCGCCGGCGGGGCCGAGGACGTGGAAGGTCACGCCGAAGAGGACCAGGTGGAACGTGATCGGCACCCGGTTCGTGCCCACGGCGACGTCGACCGAGGCCACGTACTCCGGGGGGGCCCAGCTCGCGTTCCCGTCCGTGACGGTGAAGTCGTAGAGCCCGACCGTCAGCGTCTGCTCGATCTCGGTGCCCGAGCTCGAAAGCCGGGGACCGCCGGTGACGTTGATGAACCAGCTCGTCCCGGTCGGCAGGTCGCTCTCGACGAACAGCACCGTCCCCGTCGCGGGCGTGATCGCGAGATCGATGTAGACGGTAGCGCCGACGACGCGGAAGCTGCCGTTGTCCGGTGAGATCACGACGTTCGGGTCGCTCTCGCTCGCGGCGAACCCGTAGAGCCCCGCGACCAGGGTGGTCGAGATCGTGAGATCGGTCCCCGGGGCTTCGAGCGAGAGTCCGGTGCTGAGGTTGACGAACCAGCTCGTGTCGAGCGGGGCGCCGGTCTCGTTGAACTGGACGGTCTGGGTCTCGGGCACGACGCCCTCGTACTGCGCGACCCCCTGCGTCGTGCTGCCGAGCCCGTACTGGAGCTGGTAGACATTCCCGCCGACCTGGGCGTAGGTGAGGTTGCTCGAGCTCTCCCCGGTCTGGGTGAAGGACGGCGTCACGAGCTCGGTGGCGGCGGCGAGGAACTGGCCGACGCCGCTCGGCTCGATCCAGGCGGACAGCGTTCCGCCGGTCGGCGGCAGGAAGTTGCCGATCCCGTAGCTGGGACCGCCGACCAACCCGAACTGAGGCGCCAGGAACCCGCTGAGGTTCGCGGGCACGCCGGCGTACGGCCCGTTCGTATACCACGTGCCTTCCCACGAGAACGTCGCGTTGAGGCTGCCGAGGATGTACGACGCGCCGGGAACGGGGAGCGAGAGCGCCGGCGTGCCCGGCGCGCCGAAGGAGAACGTGACGCTCTGGGTGTCAAAGCCGCCGGGATTCGACAGCGAGGTGGTGAGATTGAGGTCGAGCGGCAGCGGCTCGATCAGGCCCGAGACGGGGAAGTTGTACTCGTAGCCGGCGAGCGCCGGATAGATTCCCCAGAACGGATACACCACCCAGCCGCTGAAGTTCATCGCCCAGTCGCCCGGGGTCCCGCTGATGTAGATGACGTTCTGGATCCAATAGATCGGGGCGCCGAGGCTGTCGGCGACGAAGAAGTTCTGCTGCGTCGAGGCGTTGAAGTAGGTGTTGATCCCGCCGCCGACGAACGAGGGCAGCGTGGAGGTCACGGCCAGGCCGGTCAGGTCGAGTCGGTCCTGGAGGGCCGTGAGGTGGCCCTTCACGCCGTCGGAGCTGACGCTGAGCACGTAGATCGTGTAGTTGTAGGCGTCCAGCGACCCCCATCCGGTGACGAGGCTGTAGCCGGTCCGCGCGGCCTCGGCATAGTTCGAGCCGTAGAGGACGTCCTGGAAGGGGCGCGCGGGCAGGCTCGAGTTGTACTGCGGGACCGCGTAGTCCCCCGTGGTCGGCGTCGTCGGGATCGGCGTGTACTCGACGTTCGCGATGCGGTAGACGTTCGGATCGAGGAATCCCACCGCCGGGTCGTGGTGCACGAGCAGCGCCCGGTCGATCGTCGCGATCAATCCCGCCGCGAGGGGCGTCGCCACGCTGGTCCCGGCGGCGAAGTAGAACACCCCGCCGTGGGTGGCGTTCGTCGCATTGAACCGTTCGCCGTTGACGCTGAACGTCACGAGCGTGTCGTTGGCGAGGCCGGCGATGTCGGGGACGCCGCGACCGGCACCCCCGATCACGACGTTCGCCGACGTCGTCCGCTGCCAGGACGGCTCGGGAAAGACGGAGCTGATCCCGCCGGTCGAGCCGACCGGGTCGCCGTGAGTGTAGCCGACCGACTCGTTCCAGACGGTCTGATTCTGGAGCTCGAGGGTCGTGGCGTTGAGGGTGACTACCGTCCCACCGACGGCCGTCATCCCGAACGTGCTGTAGGCCATGGAGGCCGGGAACTCCGTCCAGTCGGGTCCTCCCACGTACTTCGAGCTCGACTTGCTGTCATCGGAGTCACCGCTGGCGGCGAGCACCGTGATCCCGCGTGCCTGGGCTTGTTCGAGCGAGTCCATCCAGGCGGTGTCGTTGAGGTCCGGCTCCCCCCAGGAGTTCGAGATGACGGAGACGTTCTTCAGCCCCGACTCGGAGGCGTTCGGGCTGAGGGCGAAGGCGATGGCGTCATCGAAGTCGGCCTCGGTCCGCGCTGCATCGGGAACGTAGATGTTGTAGAGATGCGCGCCCGGCGCGGTGGATCCCGCCATCTCCAGGTCCAGGGTGTTCTCGAACACCGCCCCGGTCGTGTCGCACGACGCCTGGGGGCTGGGGTACGGGGCGTCGTGGAGCGGCACCGGGAAGACCTCCGCGTGAGGCTCCCCGGCCGGGAGCGTCGCGTTGAAGAACGAGCCGATGTCGGACGGGTCGTACGGGCCGACCGCCTCGTTCAGCGAAAGCGAGGAGCAGACCGAAGAGTCGTTCGTCGCCCCGTACTCTCCGCTCCAGAGGATCGTCGCGATCGTCTGGTTCGTGGGGAATCCCGAGGTGTTGAACAGCGACTGCTCGTCGTAGGCGACCTGGAAGTCGGGCGCGTACTCGTACTGGATCGGACCGGCCTGAGCCGGCGCGAGGAACCCGTCCTGCACCAGCCGCGACGGGCTCGCGGCCGCGGGCGCCGTGGAGGAGCGCTCGAGCGAGAGCGTGGTCGCGAGCAGCGCGGTGCGGGTACCGAGTCCCGATACCTGGTCGACCGACGCCCCGAACGCCTCGGGCAGCGTAGGGCTGCCGGCCGGCGCGACGTAGCTCGACCCACCCGAGGCGTAGGTCCGGAGGGTCGTCCCGAAGATCTGGGCGAGCACGCTCGGGGCGGCCGTGAACCCGATGCCCGCGCGATCGCTGAACGTTTGCAGATCCTGCACCGGGAAGGACTCGAAGTACTCGAGCGCGGTCGCGTAGGCGGCGGGGGAGGGAGCGTACCTCGCCGAGTACTCGGGAGCCGTCAGGTACTCATGGTACTCCGGCGACGATGGGTCGCTGAGCGCGGCGAGGAAGACGCGCAGGGCCGACTGGTTCGATGGCGCGAAGGACACGAACACGCTCTGCGCTCCGCTCGGGGAGACGTCGGTCGGAACCGCGCCGAGCGTCGGACGGTCGCTCGGGAGCAGCGGCACGGCGGCTCGGGGCCCCTGCTCCAGCGCGGCGAGCGGTGGCACGAGGAGTCCATGAATCGGTTCGGTCGACGCGCCGACCGCGACGATCGCAGCCGAGCCGGCGGCGGTGCTCAGGACGAGGATCGCGAGCGCCAGAAGGGTCGAGACCCTCGCACGAACTCGACGCTCGGTTCCGATCACGAGGTGGTCCGGAGCGCGGGCGTCGCGGCGCTCGACGCCCCGGGGGTTGGCCGAAGATAAGGGTTGTCAGGGCCGCGGCTTGGGCCACAGATGGCGTGCCGCGACCAGATGCATCACCTCGGAGGGCCCGTGGGCGATCGCGCCGCTGCGCACGTCCCGCCAGCGCCGCTCGTGGGGAAGTCCACCGGAGTAGCCGCGGCCCCCGTGGAACTGGATCGCATGATCGAGCGTGCGCAGGGCGGCCTCGACCGCGAGCCACTTCGCCATCGCCGTGATCGCGTCCGCCGGCCGCCCCGCTTCCACGTTCTCGAGCGCCCGGTCGACGTACAACCGAGCGGCCTCGAGCGCCGCCCCGTCTTCGACCAGGGGGAACGCGACGGCCTCCTGTTCGCGGAGGGTTCGCCCGAAGGCGCGGCGTTCCTCGACGTAGAGCACCGTCTCGTCCCACGAGGCCCGCGCGACGCCCAGGTAGATCGACGCGAGGAGCGCCCGCTCGCGGACGAGCTCGGCGCGGGCGAGGTCGAGCCCCGCGCCCTCCGGCCCCAGCAGGTTCTCTCGGGGAACGGTCGCGCCAGCGTAGCGGACCGTGCCCCGTCGCTGCCAGCGCTCGCCGAGGTCCGGCGCCCCGAGCTCGCGCTCCACGCGGGCTCGGTCCTGGGGGACGAGGTACGCCGAAATCCCCTTCGAAGCCGCATCGCATCGTCCGTAGACGATCGCGGCATCGGCCTCGGTGGCGAAGGCGACCTCGCTCTTGGTCCCCGTCAGGCGGTATCCCTCCGGGGTCCGCTCGGCCCTTAGACCGATCGCCGCGGCATCCGAGCCGGCCCCGGGCTCGGTCATCTGGTTGCCGACGAGCCGCTCTCCGCGCATCATCGGCCGAAACCACTCGTCGACGATCTCGGGGGCGCCGTGGTCGGCGAGTACCGCGCAGAACTCGGGCTGCAGCGAGAGCTTCGCGAACGCCGTGCCGCCGTGATACGCGAGGTGGAAGAGGAGGGTCCCGACCCGCGGCAGCGGAAGACCGCGCCCCCCCAGGCGCGGCGGAACGTGAAGGCCCAGCATGCGCGCCTCGCCCAACGCGCGGAATTCCGTGCGCGGGAACTCCCGGTCCCGGTCGATCGCTCGGGCTCGCTCCCCGAGGCGGAGGCGCTCGGCGAGCCCACGCACTTCGTCTGCGAGCGGATCGGCGGGCAGCGGAGGAAGCTCGGCCATCTACGACGAACCTCGTCGATAGAACGGCGCCGCGGAGGATGCCGGGCCCTTCGGAGGGTCCGCGCCGACCACTCCATCGCGCCGGAGTCGCTCGATCCGATCGGCGGAATAGCCGAGAACGCCACCGAGCACCCGGTCGTTGTCCTGGCCCAGCCACGGCGCGCCGCGCCAGACGCCCCCGGGCGTCGCGGAGAAGCGCGGCGCGACGCCGGCCCCCCGGACCCGGCCCGCGATGGGGTCGTCCCACTCGACGAACATCCCTCGGGCCCGGTAATGCGGATCCCGGGCCAGCTCGGCGATGTCGGGGACCCGGTTGATGGCGACGTCGTGCGCCCGCGCGAGCGCTTCCAGCTCGTCGCGAGAGCGCGACCCACAGAACTCGGCGATCGCGCGGTCGACCGGCTCGCGATGCGCTAGGCGAAAGTCCCGGTCGTCGTACCCGGCATCGGGGAAGCCGATCAGCGCGCGGAGCGCACGCCAGGATTCGGGGGTCGGAGCGGCGACCACGACCCACCCATCCGCCGCGCGGTGGACATCGTACGGGTGGAGACGGGGGTGCGCGGTCCCGTAGCGCCCCCGGACGACTCCTCGCATGAAGTAGTCCAGCGCGAGGTTCTCGAGCAAGATGAAGAACACCTCGTACTGCGCGACATCGACGGACTGCCCGCGGCCGGTCCGCTGCGCGCAGACGTAGCCCATCAGTCCCGCCGTCGCCGCCGCGAGACCCGTCACCGTGTCGTTGAGCGCCGTCCCGCTGCGCATCGGCGGCCGAGGATCCGGCTCGCCCTGTAGCGCGAGGAACCCGCTGAAGGCCTGGGCGGTCAAGTCGTAGGACGGCGCGTTGACCCGGCTCGGTTCGCCCGTCTGCCCGTGCCCGGAGACGTGCACGATGACGAGCCTCGGGTTCGCCTCCCAGACCGCCTCGTCGGAAAGGCCGAATTTCGCGTAGGTCCCTGGGCGCGACGACTCGATCCAGATGTCGGAGGCGCGCACCAGATCGAGGAAGACCGCCCGGCCCGCGGCGTCGCGGACATCGAGGCCCACCGAGAGCTTGTTCCGGGCATACTGCACCCACGACTCGGACACGCGGTCCGCTGGATCGTCGCCCGCGAGGAGCGGCCGGAGCGACCGGGTGGCGTCGGCGTAGGGCGGGCCGAACGGCGGGCCCTCGATGTGGATCACCCTCGCCCCGAACTCGGCGAGGTAGGTCGCCGCCCAAGGGCCGGCGACGAAGCGGGCCGATTCGAGAACGCGGAGCCCCTCGAGGGGCCCGAACGGCGGAGGGAACGGTGCCGAGCCGGTCGGGGACGACATCGCCCTCGAGGTGCCGCGAGCGCGATAAATCCCGAGGTTCAGCCCGAAACCTCCCGTCCCAAATACGCCGCGCGGGTCCGGCGCGCGTATGACGGGCGCGCCGTGGGAGATCTACGAGGGCGAGCGGTTCCGGGACGAGCTGACGAAGTTCAAGATGGCGAACCACCCGTTCAAGACGCACCCGTTCTTCGCCCGCATCGAGCGCGGAGAGGTGCCGCGCCCGCTCCTCGCGGCCTGGGTCCAGCAGTTCTACCCGTGGCTCGCGTCGGTCCCCATCGCGATGGCCGAGCGGTTCTCGAACTGCTCGTGGGAGCCGGCGAACGACCGCTACCGTCGCATGATCCTCGACCAGCTCGTGGAGGAAGCCGGTGACCCGAAGGGCAAGGAACCCGGCCACCCGGAGCTCTGGCTCCGGTTCTGCGAGGGGCTCGGGGTACCACGCGCCGAGGTGCAGTCGGCACCGCTGCTGCCGAGCACCATGGTCGCGATCGACGACTTCCTCTACACGAACCGGATCAATCCATTCTACGTCTCGGCGGCGGGCTCCTCCGAACCGCCGAACGTCGAACTGTGCGCTCGGCTGCTGCCCGCCTTCCGCCGGCACTACCAGGTCGACGAGGACCACCTCGAGTACTACCGACTGCACGTCACGGCGGATGTGGAGCACAGCGAGTGGATCGGCCAGATCGTCGCCGGCTTCGCCTCCTCGACCCCCGTCCGCAAGCAGATGTGGGACCAGATGCTGCGCGGCTTCTCGATCCACGCACTGCTGGTCGACGGCGTCCTTGCGGCGGCGAACGGCCAGCCCGCCCGAGTGAAGCATAAATAATAGGAACGGGCTCGAGGGAGCGATGGCAGACCGGGGCGGCCGCTCGATCATGGCGCGGCCGGGCCTGCGGGCTGCCGGGGCCTGGCTCTGGTGAACGGGAGGCGCCGGGAGGGCGCCCCCCAGCGTGCCCACCACGCTTTTGGGTCGGCCCCTTTCGGTGACCTCCCTTCGGAACGGAACGAAGGAGAAGAAACCGATGTACGGAAAGACGATCCGACTGCGCCGACTGTTCCCGCGGCCGGAATACCGGCTGTTCTCGGTCCCGCTGGACCACGCGCTGTCCATGGGACCGATCGACGGCCTGGAGGAGCTCGCCCCCCTCGCGCGCGATCTGCAGGAAGGCGGCGCTGACCTGCTGATCGTGACCAAAGGGGCGGTCCGCGAGCTCGCCCCGGTCCTGCGACCGTCCACGCGGCTCGGGGTCCACGTCTCGGCCTCGACCAGTCTCGGGCCGAGCTCGAACCACAAGCGTCTCGTCGGCTCCGCTGAGGAAGCGGTCGCGCTCGGCGCCGACCTACTGTCGGTCCAGGTCAACTTCGGCGTGCCGGAGGAGGGCGACATGCTGACCGACCTCGGCCTCGCGGTCGACCAGTGCCGAGCGCTCGGCCTCCCGCTCCTGTGCATGGCCTACGTCAAGAAGCCGAGCGGCGGCACCCCGGAGGAGCTGCGCCACGCGGCCCGGGCCGCCGCGGACCTCGGCGCGGACATCGTCAAGACGAGCTACCCGGGCACGGCCGAGGAGTACGCGCGCCTGTGCCGGACCACCCCGGTGCCGGTGCTCATCGGCGGCGGCGTGCGGCTCGACGACGACGCCGCGTTCCTTCGGATCGTGGAGGACAGCGTGCGCGCCGGTGGCGCCGGTATCTGCATCGGCCGCAACCTGTTCCAGCGGCGTCCGGTCGTCCCCCTCGCCCGTCAGATCGCCGCTCTTCTCCACGGGGGATAGGTCGAGACCGTGACGCGGGACCGGGTCACGATCGCGATCCGCGCCACGGAGCCGACGCTCCGGGCCGCGATCGTGGATCGGGCCCGACGCCGCGGCTTCTCCCGGTTCCACGACGCGCACGCGGAGCCGCTGCGCCCCGATCCCGGCGAGGAGGTCGTATTGCGCCGGGGGGATCGCCTCTATCTCACCGGCGCGCCGGAGCCCGGACTCCCGGTGGTCACGGTCGGGGACGAGTCCGCGCTCGACGCCGCGACCCGTGGTGCCCCGGACCAGGGCGTCCTCGTGATCGAGTGGACGGGCGACCGGGTCATCCCGCTCGAGAACGCGATCGCCTCGCGCGGCCGCCGCTACGCGCTCTGGGTCTACGCGAGGGGACCGCTCGAGGTGCCCGGGGCGCTCGGTGCGCTCGAACACGGTGCCGACCGGGTGTTCGTGGAGGTCCGCAGTCCCGAGGAGGTCGACCTGCTCGAGTCCATCGTCGAGGGCCCGCTTCCTTCGCACCTCGACTGGGCGCGGGTGCCGGTCCGGGCGAGCCGACCCGTGGGGGTCGGAGACCGGGTCATCGTCGACACGACGTCGCTGCTGCGGCCGGCGGAAGGGCTCCTCGTGGGGAGCGCGGCCGCGTTCCTCTTCCACATCGCGAGCGAGGCCGTCGGCTCGCAGTTCAGCCGGCCCCGACCGTTCCGCGTGAACGCGGGCGCGGCCCACTCCTACGTGCTGATGGCTGACGGCTCGACACGCTACCTCTCCGAGCTCGGCGCGGGCGACGCGGTGCTCGTCGCGGAGCCGACCGGCTCGAACCGATCGGTGCGCGTGGGCCGGATCAAGATCGAACGACGACCTTTCGTCGTCGTGCACGCGGACGACGCGGGCACCGATCGCACGGTCTTTCTCCAGGAGGCCGAGACCGTCCGGCTCTCGACAGAGTCGGGGCGGATCGCGACGACCGACCTGCGGGCCGGCGCGGTCGTGCACGGCGTGAAGTTGCCCCCCGCCCGACATCTCGGCCGGGCGATCGAGGAGACGATCGAGGAGCGATGATGGTGAACGCCCCCCGCCTCGTCGTCAGCCTGCCCGCACGGACCGCCGCGGATGCTCGCGCGGAAGCTCGCGAGGCGGCCGATGCGGGCGCGGACCTCGCCGAGGTCCGGCTCGATCGCTGGGACCCCCTCGAACGAGAGCGCGCCGCTGCCCTCTTCCCGTCCCCCTTGGCGCTGCTGGCGACGCTGCGCTCGCGCGCGGAGGGGGGCGAGGGCCCGGACGATCCGGCCGAGCGGGCCGCGGCGCTGCGAGCTCTCGCGGACCTCCCCTTCGAGGGGCTCGACCTCGAGGCCGCCCGGGACCTCGCCCTGCTGCCCACGCTCCCGACGCACCTCGCGGTGCGCATCGTTTCGTCGCACCTGCGGCCGGGGACGGCCGAGTCCGATGTGGTCGGGACGCTGCGCTCCGCGCTCGGGGGCGAGGCGATCCGCAAGGTCGTGGTTCCGGCCTCCGTCGGCACCTTCCTGCGCGTGCTCCTGCCCCGGATCCCTCCCTCGGGCGACGGCGCGCGGCTGCTGCTCACCACGGGCGCCTCCGGCGCGCTCTGTCGCGCGTGGGCCGCCCGTCTCGAGTACCCGATCGTGTTCACGAGCCTTCCCGAGAGGCCCGGAGGCGCTACCCGGCCGACCGTCGAGCCGAGCCAGATCCCGGTCGACCGACTGCGATGGTTCCTGTCCGGAGGCCGCGAGGCGCCGCTGTTCGGTATCCTCGGGCGACCGGTCGCGCATTCCCAGAGCCCGTACCTGCACGCGCGCTGGATGGAGCGATCCGCGCACCCGGGCCTCTACGTGCCCATCGAGATCGAGAGCGAGTCGGAGTTCGTGGACGCGCTGCCCGCGCTCGCCGCCGGCGGCTTCCGAGGCCTCAACGTCACCCACCCCTGGAAACCGGTCGCTCTCGCCGTCGCGAGCCGGGTCACCCGGGCGGCCGAGACGTGCGCGGTCGCCAATCTCCTCACCTTCCGCGAGGGGGAGATCGAGGCGGACAACACCGATCTCATCGCGATCCTGCGCCGACTCGGTGAGCTTCGCTCCTCGGACGACTGGGACGGCGGCGAGCTCGCGGTCGTCGGCGCCGGCGGCGCCGCCGCGGCCACCCTGGCCGCGGCCCGCGAGCTGGGGGCCCGAGCGGGGGTCATCGCCCGCGACACCGCCCGCGCCGCGCCCGTGGCCGCCCAGTTCGGCGCCGAGCTGCTCGACCCCGCCCGCCCCCGGCCGTTCCCATTGCTCGTGCACGCGACGCCGGTCGGCCGCCCCGACGACGCGGACCTCGGCGTCGCGATCGCGCCCTGGATCGACGAGCGATCGCGGCTGATCGACTGGGTGTACACGCCGGCCCATCCGGTGCTGCGCGAGACGGCCCAACGCCGCGGCGCGGCGTACGAGGACGGCTGGCGGTTGCTCGTCTACCAGGCCGCTGCGAGCTTCGGCATCTGGTGGGGCGAGGAGCCGGACGAGGCCGAGGTCGCGGCGACGATCGAGGAGGGACCGTGCGCGGTGTCGGCGTGAGCACGGGCGCCATCACGATCGTCAACGCGCTCCCGACCGGCATCGGCTCGGCCGCAGGCATCGAGCTCGCGGTCCGCGCAGAACTGGAGTTGCGGCCGTCCGGCTCGAGCGAGCGCTGGGACGTTCGGATCGAGCCCCCGACGCGGACACCCCTGGTGATCGAGTCGCTGTCGGAGTCGCTTCGGTGTTTCGCGCCCGGGAGCTCCGGCCAGGGGGAGCTCTCCCTGGCCTCCGAGGTGCCGGTCGCGCGGGGCCTGAAGAGCTCGAGCGCCGTCAGCTCGGCCGTCGCGCTCGCGGTCGCGCGGGCGACCGACGCGTCGGTCGGGCCGACCGACATCGCCGCGATCTCCGCCCGGGCGTCGATCGCCGCCGGGGTCAGCGCCACGGGCGCGTTCGACGACGCGCTCGCGGGCCTCACGAGCGGCATCGTCGTGACGGACAACGAGCGCCGAACTCGCCTCGCCGCCATCCCGCTCGATCCGGACCTTCGCGTCGCCGTGTACATTCCGGAGCAGACGCACGCCGCGGCGCCCGACCTGCACGCGCGCCTGGCACGGGAGCACGAGGCCGGCCGCCGGGCCGCCGCGGCCTCCCTGCGCGGCGATTGGGTCGAGGCGATGCGGCAGAACTCGGAGCTGGTCGAGCGCGCCCTGGGCTACGATTACGCGGCGGCGCGCGCGCGGCTGCTCGACGCGGGCGCGCTCGCCTGCGGGGTCAGCGGCCTCGGCCCAGCCCTGGCCGCGATCGCACCCAGCGATCGGATCGCATCGGTCGAACGGATGCTTCCGGGCCCGACCTCGGCGCATCGGAGCCTTCGATTCTCCTCGGACGGCCCCTTCCCGCGGGAGGCACGATGAGCCTGGCGACCGTCCGGCCCGGTCGGATCGAGGGTTCGATCCAGGCCCCTCCGTCGAAGAGCTACACGCACCGAGCGCTCGTCGTCGGCCACCTTACCCGGCGGCGGTTCTCGGTCGTGCGGCCGCTCGACGCCGACGATACCCGGGCCACGGCGCGGGCGATCGACGCGCTGGGCTCTCGGGTCTCGCGGGCCCGGGGGGTCTGGCGGATCGTTCCGGATCGAGGCACGGTTCCGCGACGTCGCTCGATCGACTGCGGCGAGTCCGGCACGACCCTACGGTTCATCGCGGCCCTCGCCGCGCGGAGCGGAACGCGGACCGTCCTGCGGGGGCGGGGCCGACTCCCCGAGCGACCCCTGGGCGAGCTCCTCGACGCCCTCGCCGCGCTGGGCGCGGAGGTGCGACGACCTGCCGGGCGTCGGACGCTTCCGCTCACGCTCGTCGGACCGATCCATGGGGGGTCCGTCCGGCTCGACGCCTCCCAGAGCTCGCAGTTCGCCTCCGCGCTCCTGCTCACCCTGCCGACGCTCGGCGAGGACTCCGAGCTCCGACTCACCGGCACGATCGTCTCGGAGCCGTATCTCGAGGCCACGATCGCGATCCTGCGCCGGCACGGGATACGCCTGCGCCGGTGGGGCCGGCACTTCTCGATCCCGGGACGGCAGCGCTACGAGGGCCAGCGCTCCCGGGTCCCGGGCGATGCCTCCTCCGCGGCCTACCTCTGGGCGGGCGCGGCGATCTCGGGGGGTCGCGTGCGAGTTCGCGGCATACCGCCGGACCTGCCGCAGGCGGATCTCGCGGTCCTCGGGCTCCTGCGAGCGCGCGGCGCGAGAGTGGAGGTACGCTCCGATGGCGCGATCGTCGCGTCGGGTGGGCCCTCGCCGTTCCGGGTCGACCTGACCGCCTGCCCCGACCTGTACCCGCTCGCGGCCGTCCTCGCGGCCACGGTCCCCGGCGCGAGCTCGCTTCTCGGCGCGGCCCACGTGATCCACAAGGAGTCCGATCGACGCGCCGAGGCGATCCGCCTCGCTGCCGCGCTCGGAGCGTCGGTCCGGCCGACTCGCAGCGGCCTGCGGATCCGCGGCACCTCCGCGCCCCGTGGATTCCGACTCACCGACCTCGACGACCACCGCGTGGTGATGAGCGCCGCGGTCGGAGCGCTCGCGGCGGGCACGCCGTCGCACATCGCCGACGCCGGGGCGGTGCGCAAGTCGTTCCCCGGTTTCTGGGACGCCCTTCGATCGCTCGGGGCGAGCGTGCGCACATGATGGAGTTCGGCCGGGCGTTCCGGATCTCCATCTTCGGCACCAGCCACGGGCCCGAGGTTGGGGTGACCGTCGACGGGGTGCCGCCCGGGACCGCGATCGATCTGAGCCGTATCCAGGCCGAGCTCGACCGGCGTCGACCGGTCGGCCGCCGGCTCGCCACGAAGCGCCAGGAAGAGGACCGGCTGATCGTCGACGCTGGGATCTCCGACGGGCGCGCGGACGGTGGCACGATCCGAGCGCACGTCGCGAACGAGGACGTCAAGCGCGAGCCGTACGATCGGCTACGGGACACGCCGAGACCGGGGCACGCCGACTATCCCGCGCGGGTACGCTACGGACCGGATGCGGACCTTTCGGGCGGCGGGATCTTCTCCGGCCGCATGACGGTCGGACTCGTGATCGCCGGGGCGATCGCGCGCCAGCTGCTGGGGGCGCGGGGCATCGAGCTCGCGGGATACACCCGTTCGATCGGGCCGGTCGACGCGACGATCCCCTCGGATCTCGACCTCGGCTCCCTGCGCGCGCGGGCAGGAGCGAACGAGATGGCCAGCCCCGACGCGGGGGCGGCCGGCCGGATGGAGGCGGCGATCGCGGCGGCGCGTCGCGACGGCGACAGCCTGGGCGGCGTCGTGGAGGTACGCGTCGACGGGCTGCCGACCGGCCTCGGCGAACCGTTCTTCGATTCGATCGAAGGCGCAATCGCGCACGCGGTCTTCGCGGTGCCCGCGGTCAAGGGGATCGAGTTCGGGGCCGGATTCGCCGCGGCGCGGATGCGCGGCAGCGAGCACAACGATGCGTTCGCCCTCGTCGGCGGGCAGGTCCGCACGGCGACCAATCATGCGGGCGGGATTCTGGGCGGCCTCGCCACGGGCATGCCCGTGGTCTTCCGGGCCGTGGTCAAGCCGACCTCCTCGATCGCCCGCCCGCAGTCCACGGTGGACCTCGCCCGCCGCGAGCCGACGACGATCGTGGTCGCGGGGCGCCACGACCCGTGCATCGTGCCGAGAGCGGTGGTGGTCCTCGAGTCCGTGGCCGCGATCGCGCTCGCCGACCTCGCGCTGCGGGGAGGATACCTGCGATGAGCGAGCGTCGGTACCCGAGCGCCCTCCTGGGCGCGAGCGGCTACATCGGCCAGCACTTCGCCCGGCTGCTCGACGAGCATCCGACGTTCGAGCTCGAAGTACTGGGCGCGGGCGAGCGCTCGGCCGGCCGGACCTTGGAGGACGTCTGGCAGCTGGCGGAACCGGCGCCGCCCGGGCTCTCGGAACAACGGCTCGACCGCGCGACGCCCGGGCGGCTCGCGCGCGCCGGGGTCCGCGTGGTCTTCTCGGCCCTGCCGTCCGGTACGGCGGCCGCGTTCGAGACCGAGCTGGTCCGCCGGGGCGTGCATGTCTTCTCCAACGCAGCCGACCATCGGATGGACCCGCAGGTCCCTTTGCTGGTGCCCGAGGTGAACGCCGACCATCTCGGTCTCGCCGCCCGGCGGCCGAAGGGCCGCGGCCTCCTCGTCACGAACCCGAACTGCTCGGCGGCGGGACTCGTGCTGGGGATCGCCCCCCTCCTCTCGCTCCTCGCGCCCCGATCCGTGCACGTGACCACGTACCAGTCGCTCTCGGGCGCGGGCTATCCCGGAGTCCCGTCGCTCGCGATCACCGACAACGTGGTGCCGCTCATCGCCCACGAGGAGGAGAAGATCGCGCGCGAGTCGGCGCGCATGCTCGGTCGCCGACGCGGCGCCCGGGTCGCGCCACTCCCGATCCCCTTCGTGACGCAGTGCGCGCGGGTGGCGACCCGGGAAGGCCACCTGGAGGCCGTCACGGTCCAGGCCGCCCGCCGGCCGTCGCTGCGCGAGATCCTGCGACGGCTTGGCGAGTACGATCCGCTCGCCGGGCGCGCGCTCGCGACGGCCCCCCACCCACCTCTCGAGGTCCGGCCCGAGGCCGATCGACCGCAGCCCCTACGCGACCGGTGGGCCGGTCGCCCGACCCGAGCTCGTGGCATGGCCGTGACCGTCGGCCGTTTCCGATGGGAACCGCCCTACCTGCGGTTCTTCCTGCTGGTGCACAACGCGGTGCGCGGAGGCGCCGGGGGCTCGATCCTCAACGCGGAGCTCGCGGACGACGGCGGCTGGCTCGCGGTCTCCGGAGGGACCGGCCCGTGACGCGACGCGCACCCGTGGTCCTCAAGTTTGGGGGCGCGTCTCTCGAGCACCCCGCCCAGGTCGGGAACGACGTGCGGCGCGCCCTCTCGGAGGGCGCGCCGCTCGTGGTCGTCGTTTCGGCGCGCGAGGGCGTGACCGACCGGCTCGCCGGCGGCCTCGCGCACCCCCGGGCCCGCGCGGAGCATCGCCGGCTCGTCGAGGAGCTCCGGGCCCGCCATCCCGGTCTGCCGGCCGCCGGGCGCCGCCACCTCGAGCGGCTCGATCGCCTCTTCCGGGAGGTCGAGGAGTCGTCCCAGCGCGACGCCCCCCTCGCCGATCGCATCCTGAGCCAGGGCGAGCGGCTCGCCGTGCACTGGCTCGCCCGCGAGCTGGCGGCCGACGGCCTGCACGCCGTGCCGATCGAGGCCGACCATCTCGGTCTGATCACCGACAACGCCTACGGAGCCTCCTGCATCCTGTTCGACCGCTCCGGCCCGGCCGTCCGGCGCGGTCTCGGCCGCCGGCTGTCGGCCGGGGAGATCCCCGTCGTGACCGGCTACTTCGGCCGGAGCCTCGAGGGTCGCGTCGCGACGCTCGGTCGGGGGGGCTCGGATTACGCCGCCGCGGGGATCGGCGCGCTCATCGGGGCCTCGCGCGTCGAGCTCGTGAAGCGGCACGTCGCTGTGCTATCGGCGGATCCGCGCGAGGTACCGCAGGCGCGTCCCATCCCCGAGCTCTCGTACGAGGAGGCCGAGGAGCTCGCCCAGTTCGGCGCCCGAGTGCTGCATCCCCTCACGATCGAACCCGCCCGGGCGGCGGGCCTGACCCTGCGCGTCCGTTCTCTGGAGGATCCGTCGGTCGTCACGACCATCGCCCCGCCCCGGGCGGATCGGCACAATCGGGCTCTGACGATCCTGCGGCCCCTTCGCCTGTTGCGGCTGCGCGTGCCCGGTGGTCGACAACGGCCCGGGATCGTCGCCGAGGTTTCGCGACGCCTTTCCGAGGCCGGCGTCAACCTCGTCCAGCTCTACACGTCGTCGGCGCTCCTCTGCCTCGTCCTCGGTCCCCGCGAGGTCGTTCCGGCGATCCGCGCCCTCGCGCCGATCACGCGCGAGGCCGCGGCGATGCTGGACGGACCCTACCGCGTGGCCCTGGTGACCGCCATCGGCGACGGCGTGCTCGACGACCTCCATCGGCTGCCCGCGAGCGCGCTGCTCGGCGCGCAGGGGTTCAGCGCCACGCCCCGCGCCCTGTCGCTGGCGGTCCCACTCGGGCAGGGCGCCCGGATCCTGCGCGAGCTCCATCGGGCGCTCGTCGAGGAGGCGGCCGTGTGACCGATCCCTGGCGGACCTTCTCGACCGCGGCCGCCGACCGCGACGAGGCCGGCTACTTCGAGATCGGGCCCGCGCGTCGCGCGGGGACCGGCCGCGCGGTCTGGTTCACCCGGGCGCGCGAGGTGCTCCGCGTCTCGCCCGTTAGCTCGCCTCGAGCACTCGCGGCCCGGGTGGAGCGGCATCTCTCGAGCGCGCCGGGCCGGGCCGCGATGGGCTTCCTGGGCTTTGACGCGGTCGGATTGTTCGAGCCCTGCCTGCGTTCGTTCCCGAACGGCGATCCGTTCCCCCTCGGCGCAGTGGCGCTCGTGGACCGCCCGAGCCGGGGACTCGTGCCGCCGCGGCCGAGACTGCGCCCGGTCGCGACGGGGCCCCCGGCCCGGCCGATCTCCGACTCGTTGCCGCTCCCCCGCTTCGGCCGAAGCGTCCGGCGACTCATCGAGGAGATCCGCGACGGAGAAGCGTACCAGGTGGTCCTGGCGCATCGTCGGGCCTGGCGACGGCCGGCGGACCTGCTGACGAGGGCCGGCGCGCTCCGGGCCGCTGAGCGGTACGCCTTCTTCTTCTACCTGCGGCTCGGCGACCTCGAGCTGGCCGGCGCCTCGCCGGAATCGGTGGTCGAGGTGGAGGGCCGCCGAGCCTACATCAACCCGATCGCGGGCACGATCCCACGCGGGGTTCGGGCGGGACGACGTCTGCCGCTCGCGATCGACCCGAAGGAGCTCGCCGAGCATCGCATGCTCGTCGACCTCGCACGGAACGACCTCGGGGCCGTGGCGTCGGCCGGCACGGTGCGGCTCGTCTCCCGGGAGCGGATCGAGCGGTTCGCCCGGCTCGAGCACATCGTCACCCGGGTCCGCGCCGACCTGCCCCGGGGCGTCGGTCCGTGGGAGGTGCTCGGCTCGACCTTCCCCGCGGGTACCGTCTCGGGCGCGCCCAAGATCCGCGCGACCGAGCTGCTGCGTCGCGAGGAGGCGAGCTGGCGAGGGCCGTACGCCGGCACCGTCGGCCTGCTCGAGCCGGGTGGTCGGGCGACGTGGGCGCTCGCGATCCGGACCGGATTTGCGGTGCGCGATCGGCTCTACACCGCCGCCGGGGCCGGGATCGTACAGCATTCCGAGCCGCTCCGCGAGTTCCACGAAACGCTCACGAAGCTCGCGCTCGTCGAATCCGCGCTCGTGGGAGGGCCGTCGTGAGGATCCTGCTGATCGATCACGAGGACTCCTTCGTCCACAACGTGGAACAGGCGTTGCGCCGGGAGGGCGCGGACGTCCGGTGCCTGCGGGCGACGGCACCGCTGCGCGCGGCCGTTCGCTTCGACCCCGACGCCGTGGTCCTCTCGCCGGGGCCCGGCCACCCCCGTGACCGGCGGATGACAGGGCTCGCGCGCGAACTCTTGCGACGCTGGGACGAGGAGCGACCGTTCCTGGGAGTCTGCCTCGGTCACCAGCTCATCGCGGACTTCTACGGCGGCCGGGTCGTTCGGGCCGACGCGCCGGTCCACGGAGAGACCCGACGCATCCACCACGACGGGCGCGGCCTCTTCGACGGGGTCCCCAACCCCACGGAGGTCGCCCGCTACCACTCGCTCGTGGTCGATCCCCGCGCCGTGCCCGCGGCCCTCGAGGTGTCGGCCCGCTGCGACGGCACCGTGGTGATGGCCGCCCGGCACCGGCTGCGGCCGGTCGAGTCCGTGCAGTTCCACCCCGAGTCCTACCTTACCCCGTCCGGGCGGCGCATGTTCCGGAACTTCCTGCACCGGGTGCGCCGATGATCGCGGACCGGCTGCGCCGACTGCTCGATCCGCGGCCGCTGAGCTCCGCGGAGGCTCGCGCGCTCTTCGATCGACTGGTCGACGATCGGACGAGCGATGCCGAGCGTGGCGAGATCCTGGTCGCCCTCGCGGCGCGACCGTCCCGCACCGAGGAGCTCGTGGCGTTCGCCCGGGCGATGCGACGACGTGCGAGGCCCTTCCCCGTGCCCGCCCGGGACCGCGCGATCGACCTCTGCGGGTCCGGCGGGGCCCGTCGGCCATCGTACAACGTCTCCACGGTGAGCGCCTTCGTGGTCCGCGCGGCGGGCCTCCCGGTCGCGAAGCACGGCAACCGGAGCCGGGGACTGTGCGGCTCGAGCGACCTGCTCGCCGCCCTCGGGCTGCCGGTCACGTCGACGCCCGAGTTCGCGAGCGCGAGCTACCGACGTTACGGCATCGCCTTCCTGCACGCCCCGCTGTTCCATCCCGCGACCGCTGCCGTCGCCACGGCCCGCCGACAGCTCGGCATCCCGACGATCTTCAACCGGCTCGGTCCCCTCTCCAACCCGGCCGAGCTCCGATGCCAGGTCTCCGGAACGGTCGACGTGCCGGCTGCGATCGGCACGGCGGCCGCCCTGCGAGCGCTCGGGGTCCGGCGTGGCATCACGATGACCTCGGACGACGGCTGCGATGAGTTCTCGCCCCGCGCGCCGACCTCGATGGTGCACTGGGACGGCACCCGCGTGCGCCGCCTCCGGCTGGATCCCCAGCGATTCCTCCCGCCCGAGGATCGTCGTGGGAGCTGGGGCGCGCTGCCGCCCCCCGCCGCAGCGGAGCAGGCCGAACGGCTGCTGGCCGGGTCCGGTGGAGCCCGCCGCGGGGCCGTCCTCCTCACCAGCGGCGCCGCGTTGTGGGTCGCCGGTCGATCGCGCGACCTGGGAAGCGGCGTCGTGGCCGCGGAGCGGGCGCTCGACGGCGGCGGGGCCGAGCGAATCCTGGAGCAGCTGCGCGAGCTCGCCGGCCGATTCCCGAAACCCGAGGAGGCGTGAGCGTGGGCTTCCTCAGCGAGATCGTGGCGGAGATCCGCCGGGACATCCTGCGCCCGGACTATGTGCCCGACGCTCCGATCTCCGACGGGGCTCCGCGGCCCAGCCTCCGGGGCGCGATCGAGGGCGCGGGGCCCGAGGGCGCGCTCCTGGTCGAGTACAAGCGGGTCTCCCCGGGGGCGACGGTCCCGCGTCTCCCGTCGCGCACCGTCGAGGCGTTCCTCGCGGCGACCCAGGGCGCGAACGTGACGGCCTACTCGTGCGTCGCGACGGGCCCCCGGTTCGAGGGTTCGCCGCGGGACGTCGCGACCGTCGCTCGTGCCACTCCCCGGCCGGTGCTCTTCAAGGATTTCGTCGTCGATCCCGTCCAGCTCGACGCGGCCCAGCTCGCCGGCGCGAGCGCGGTCCTGCTCATCGCTCGACTCGAATCGGAAGGGCTGCTGGAGCGCCCCCTCGCCGAGCTCGCGAAGATGGCCCACACGCGCGGGCTCGAGGTGCTGCTGGAACTTCACGCGCGCGGCGAGGTGAAGGGCGCGGGCGACATCGGTGCCGACGCCTACGGGGTGAACGTCCGTGATCTCGACACGCTCCAGATGACCCCGGAGGTGACCGCCAAGACCCTGCGCGCCGCCGCCGAGCTGCGACCCTTGCTCGGCCTAAGCGGCGTGGCGTCCCCCGACGACGCGCGTCGCCTCTGGTCCCAGGGGGTCGACGGGATCCTGGTCGGGAGCGCCGTGGCCCGGGCGAGCGATCCGGCGGCGTTCCTGCGCTCGTTGCGGCGGCCTCGCCGAGGTGCCCGATGAAGACCTTCGTCAAGTTCTGCGGGCTGAAGGACGCCGCCGCGGTGCACGAAGTGCCGGCGGGAGGGGCCGCCGGGTTCGTCGTCGAGGTGCCCGCCTCCCCGCGGAACCTCTCGCTCGACGCCACGGCGCGACTCATCGACGAGGTCCCCACGGAGGCGGAGGCCTGGGCGGTGGTGGTGCAGCCGGACGCGGCGCTCATCCACCGTCTCTTCGACGAGGTCGGCGTCGATCGCATCCAGGTCTACGGCCCGGTCCCGGAGGGGTTGGAGTTCCTGGAGGTGCATCACCTCGTCCCGTCGATGCCGATCCCGCCCCCCGGGAGCGGTGCGCCGGCTCCCGCGGTCCCGGCGGCCGAGGACTATCCCCGGGTCCACCTGGACGCGGCGGGGCAGCCGCTCCCCGGCGGTAGCGGCACGCGGCCCGACTGGGAGATGTGCGCGACGATCGTCGACGCCCACCCGGGCCGCAAGTTCGTCCTCGCCGGCGGTCTCACCGCCGAGAACGTCGCCGAGGCGCTGGAGGTCGTGCGGCCGTGGGGCGTCGACGTCTCCTCGGGGATCGAGAGCGCACCGGGAGAGAAGGACCCCGCCCGCATGCGAGGGTTCATCGCCGCGGTCGCGGCCTACGAGGCGAGCCATGCCTAGACGGTTCGGCCCCTTCGGTGGCGCCTACGTCCCCGAGACGCTCGTCCCCGCGCTCGTCCAGCTCGAGGCGACGTGGCGCTCGGCCCGACGCGATCCCGAGTTCCGGCGGCGGCATCGCCGCCTCCAATCCACCCTCGCCGGCCGGCCGACGCCGCTCTACTTCGCGGAGAACCTTACCCGGCGGGCCGGCGGCGCCGAGATCTGGCTGAAGCGCGAGGACCTCGTGCACGGCGGCGCGCACAAGTTCAACAACGCCCTCGGCCAGGGTCTCCTCGCGGTGCGCATGGGCAAGCCGCGGCTGATCGCCGAGACCGGCGCTGGCCAGCACGGCGTCGCGACCGCGATGATCGGCGCGGCCCTCGGTCTCGAGACCGAGGTCTACATGGGGACGCTCGACATGGCCCGACAGCGTCCGAACGTCGAGCGGATGCGCCTGCTCGGCGCGAAGGTCGTGCCGGTCCGGGACGGGAGCCGAACCCTCAAGGACGCGATCAACGCCGCGCTCCGGGACTGGATCGAGAACGTCCGGACGACCCACTACCTGCTCGGCTCGGCGGTGGGGCCCCACCCGTTCCCCTCGATCGTCGCGGACTTCCAGAGCGTGATCGGCCGCGAGATCCGGCAGCAGTCCCGTCGCGCGTTCGGCCGGTTGCCGGACCTCGCGGTCGCGTGCGTCGGCGGGGGATCGAACGCGATCGGGACGTTCCACCCGCTCCGCGCGACGTCGGTCGACCTCCTCGGAGTGGAGGCCGGCGGCCCGAAGGGCCATCGCACCGGGGCGGCCTCCCTCGCGCGCGGCCGGCCCGGCGTGCTGCACGGCAGCTTCTCCTACGTCCTCCAGGACCGGGACGGCCAGGTGGCCGAGACCGCGAGCATCAGCGCCGGCCTCGACTACCCCGGCGTCGGCCCCGAGCATGCGCAGCTCAAGGAGTCCGGCCGCGCCCGCTACCTCGCCGTCCACGACGAGGAAGCCCTGAGGGCGTTCCACTGGCTCGCCCGGGACGAGGGGATCCTGCCGGCGCTCGAGCCGGCGCACGCGATCTTCGCCGCGGTGCGCGAGGCCCGCCGGCGACCGCGCCGCCACAAGATCGTGGTCACGCTCTCCGGTCGGGGCGACAAGGACCTCGAGGTGGTCCTCGGTGCGGCTCGCTAGCGCCCTCGCCCGGGCGCGAGCCCGGGGAGCCCCGATCCTCGTCCCGTACCTCCTCGTCGACCGGGCCCGCGGCGCTCGAGTCGCCCGCATCGTCCGGGACCTGGCGGCCGCGGGAGCGACCGGCCTCGAGCTCGGCTTCCCGTTCTCCGAACCGATCGCGGACGGACCGGTGCTGGCCGCCGCTCACGCGCGATCCCTCCGGAACGGGACGACCTGGACCGACCTCCTGGCGGCGGCGCGCGTCGCGAGCCGCGCGCTCCCCACGGCGGTGATGACCTATGCGAACCCGCTGTGGCACCGGGGGCTGGATGCGGCGATGGGCAGCCTCGCCCGCGCCGGCGTCAGCGGCCTCATCGTTCCGGACCTCTCCCTCGAGGAGTCGGGCCCCTACCGTTCCGCCGCGCGTCGGCAGGGGCTCGCCCTGGTCCTGCTCGCCGCGCCCGGCGTGACCCGCGAGCGGATCGCCCGGATCGCGCGCCGGTCCCGCGGCTTCCTCTACGTCGTCGGGCACTACGGGACGACGGGCGGCGCGGCGCCGGGGGCGAGCGTCGACCTCGGGCCGGCGATCGCCGCCGCGCACCGGGCGGCGCCTCACCTGCCGGTGCTCCTCGGCTTCGGGATCCGCGATCGGGCGAGCGCCCGGCGGGCGATGGCGACGGGCGCCGACGGGGTCGTGGTGGGCACGGCGATCGAGGAACGGCTCCGCGGACGTCCCGTGTCCGGGGCGCTCACCGAGTTCCTGCTAGGTCTCGGGCTGGGCGCACCGGCGGCGTAGCGACCGCCGACGGCGAGTCCGTCCCCGTTGAGGGGGTCGCCGGTCGCGCGCCCTACGGCCGCACGCGATCGAGCGCGAGGAAGCGGATCCGGCCGTCGTCGCCCACGCCCGCGATCACGAACTCCTTGCGCACGCCCTGGGCGACGCGCACGCCCCCGGCGATCTCGGGCCAGGCGGCCCGGTGCGTCGCGGGCACCGCCTGGACGAGGTAGCGGGCGTGGGCGTGCTCGGGGTTGCGCGGGTAGGCCCGAAAGTGCGCGCCGTACTTGAATCCGGTCTTGACCACCAGCTTGCGTCCCCGCAGGTCCCGGTAGGCCGCCCGTCGCTCCACGAAGCGAGGATCGAGCCGCCGCGCCCGTCGCTCGAGGCGCTCGCGGCTCACGGCGCGGCCGGTCTTCGCGTCCCGGAGCGCGAGCTGCCCCGTGTCGACCAGGTAGGCGGCCTCGATCAGCGAGAGCTCGAGGCGCGAGCCGACGCGACTCCCGTAGGCGAGGGCGCGCCCGAGCCCCTCCACGGCCGTCGGCTCGTGGACGGTCACCCGGTCGTCGCTCAGCCATCCGACGGTCGCCCGGGCGAGCGGCACGGGCACGAGGGCGCCGGACGGCGCGGAGCGGCGCACCCGATAGTACGTCAGGTCCGACTCCTCGTCGACGAGCGCGAGCAGCAGGAGCTTCTTCGCGCTCTGGGCCCGGTCGGCGAGCTCGAACAGCGCGGCCAGGTCGAACGGGACCCGTTCGCTCAGCGCTTCGACCCAGTAGCGGGACGGCGTCTTGTGGAGGACCCCTCCCCGTGGGAGGACCGCGAAGTCGACCGGCGGCGGGGTCGCCCGCACGACGTAGCCGCGCTGGCGCAGGTCCCGGTAGACGAGGTAGCGCACCGGGAACCCGCGGTCCGCTCGGACCGCGCGTCGGAAGACGCTCGGCCACTCCACCCGGCGGCCCCCGCGTCCCGCGATCTCCGCCCGTCCCATCTCGGCGAGATAGACCGCCTCGTACCGGTCGAGGCGGATCCCCCCCTCGTCCGCGACGGTCCCGAAGTAGCCCTTGGCGTAGATCGCGCTCGACTCCGCCGGGTCGGTGAACCGGGCCGTCCCGTCGCGCGCGAGCTCGCCCGTCACGTGGCGGCGCTCCGCAGCTCGCTCAGCGTGACGAGGGCCTCCAGCCGCACCCCCGCCGCGGCGAGGCGCTCGGTCGCGCCGGCTTCGCGGTCAACGACCGTGACCGTCCGGTCGACGAGGGCGCCGGCGGCGCGGATGATCTCGATCGATCGCATCGTCGTGCCCCCGGTCGTGGTCGCGTCCTCGAGGAGCAACACGCGCTCGCCGGCCGGCAGCTCGCCCTCGAACGCTTGCCGCGTCCCGTGCTCCTTCGGCGCCTTGCGCAGGACGACGTACGGCCGGCCGGTCTCGAGCGCGACGGCGACCACGAGCGGCACGGCCCCCAGCTCCATCCCGGCGAGCCGGGGCTCGGAGCCGGCGCGGGCGACGAGCGCGCCCGCGAGCCGGGCCAAGCGGGCCGGGTCCGTCCACGCGCGCTTCACGTCGATGTAGACGTCGCTCCTCTCGCCCGAGGTGAGCGTGAACTCCCCGAAGCGGACGGCGCCCGAGTCGATCAGCAGGCGTACGAGCTCGCCCCGACTCGGGGGCGCAGCGGTGGTCGCGGTCACCACGGCACCTTCTTCAGGCCGACCCAGTAGCCGACGTAGTTGAACGCGGCGTGCAGCCCGAGCGTGTAGACGAGGAGCCATAAGACCGCTTCCCAGCTCGCGAACACGCTGACGAACAGCGCCGGATAGAAGGCGAGCCCGAGTGCGATCGGCACGAGCACGAACGGGAGCTGATCGAGCAGGAGGGTGCGGCGCCCGCTCTCGCGACCCAGCCGGCGCTTGACGAAGGAGCCGAGCGCGTCGCCCGTCATCGCCCCGAAGGTGAGGAGCGCGACGACCGGCACGGCCGCGAGCACGCTCGGCCCGAGCTGGGGCACGATCGCCAGGCTCGGCGGCGCGAGCAGGATGAGCCAGGCCTCCAGCAGGCCGACCGGCATCGCCGCGAGCGAACCGACGAGGAACCCGGACCAGGTCTTGGACGGACCGAGGACCCGTCGGCCGTCGCGCCGTACGACGCGGCCGAAGTCCATCGGCGGCCCCCAGCCGCGGGGGAGCGTGGCCAGCGCGTTGGCGACGTACGCGGGCAACAGGACCCAGAGGACCGCGAGCGCGGACGACTCGAGCGCGTTCAGCACGGCGAGCTCCGGCTACGGCTCGCGGACAAACCGCTCGATCGCGCGAGCGACCCCGGCGATCTTGGCCGGATCCGCGCTCTCCTCCGCCTCGTGGATGTGGGACTCCGGCTCCATGCAACCGAAGACGAGGGCCGGCAGCGGCCGGCCGCGGGGCGTGAGCAGCCCGCGCAGTGCACTGGCATCCGTGCCGCCGTACTCGCCGCGAACCCCGTGGACGCCAAAGATCTCCGCCAGGATCGCCTCGAGCTTGATCGCGTTCGGGTCGTCGGGCGCCAACGCGTATCCGGCACGGCTCCGGGAGGCCGGAGCGTCGATGCGCGCGGTCGGCGCGTGAACCTTCGCCCAGGACCGGACGAACTCGAGGGCGGCGGGCAGCCCGCTCTCGAGCTCCATCTCGGGGGGGAGTCGCAGGTCCACGACGAACGTCGCCCGACCGGTCGCCCGGCCGTCCAGCCAGGCCCGGTCGATCGCGGCGCGCAGCAGCGTCAGCACGATCGGCACCGGGTTGTGCGCCCGATGCGGGTAGCCGCCGTGGCCGGACTCGCCGACCAGCTGCAGTGCGTGGGCGCCCGGCGGGATCGCGAGCGCGGTCGCGCCGGCGGGCTCGAGGCGGTACGGCGGCGGCACGAGCGGCCCGAGGCGGTCGCGCAGGATCGCGATCTCCTCTTCGGGCCCGGAGAGCGCGAGCGTGACCGCGCGGGCGATCTGGTTCGCCGCGTCGTTCTCGGCGTGGGCGGCAAGGAGGCGGATGTGGCCGGGATCCGGCGCCACGCCGGTCAGATCGAAACGGGTCACGGTCGCCCGGCCGGTGAGGACCGGCTCGGGCGCGTGACGGTCGGGCCAGTCGGGCGAGGCGTAGACCGACTTCCAGGTCCGCGCGAGCTCGTGCAGCCCCACGAGCGTGGCGCCGAACGCGACCGCGTCCCGAAGCGGTACCGCGTCGGAGAAGCTGCCGTCGAGCACGGCGATCCCGCTCGAGCCCGCGATGGTTTCCGGGCTCCCGTCCGGGATCAGCGCGACGTCCCCCGAGACGATGCGTTCCGGGTCGTCCGCTGCGAGGAGGTGGTCGTGCTCGCGCAGGGCGTCGATGCCGCCCGTGCCTCCTGTCTCCTCGTCGCAGCAGGCGAGCAGGCGCACGTTCCGGGGCGACGGCGCGCCGCCCTCTGCGAGTCGCTTCATTGCCAGCAGCGACGCGACCACGCCGCTCCCGAGGTCGTCGGCCGCCCCGCGCCCGTAGAGGCGCCCGTCGGCACGGTAGGTCAGCGTGTGCGGCGGGCTCTTCCAGCGCGCCAGCTGTTCGGCTGGCACCGGCACCACGTCGAAGTGCGCCAGCACCAGCACGCGCTCCTGCGCGCCGACGTCGAGGTCGACGATCACGTTCGGCCGCGGGATCCCGTGGAGGTCGGTCCGGCCGTCGCCGGCGGTCAGCGCGTCGAACACGCGCGTCGCGAGGCCCAGCGAGCGGGCCGCCCGAACGATCACGTCGGCCGTCCGTAGGTAGTTCGGCTTCTCCCAGCGCTGGCGCGGCGCGTCCTCCACGTTGGTCGGGGCGCTCGCCACGAGCTGCGCGAGCAGCCGCAGCGAGGCGTCGTCGCCGAGCGCGCGCGCGGCCCCGACGAGCTCCGGCTCCGCCGACGCGACGACCGCCCCCTACCGCAACGCGAACGTGACGACGAGCGAGCTCGTGAGCAGCAGCAGGAACGTCGCGACCGACATGTTGGTGAACATCGACAGGGTGTCGCCCAGCGAGGTCAAAAGCCGAGCGGTGAACCCTGCCCCGAGGACCTTGACCCCCGGGACGTCGCGCTCGGCGAAGCGCAGGTCGGCCGGCGCGAGATCCCGCACGGCCCGCTGCATGAGGGCGACCGCATCGCGGCACAGGGCCTCGAGCGGGCGGCGCTCGCCGACGGGATTGAGGCCCCCATCGACCTCGTGCACCACGTGGTTGTCGGTCGTGCACACCTCGGCGACGTCGACCACGGACTCGAGCGCTCGCACGATCGGGTCGCGCATGCCGACCAGGAGGTTGTTGCCATCGATCAGGACGTAGCCGGTCGTGCGGCCGGCCGCCCGGATCGCGAGCGCGGCGATGCCCTGAGGCCCGATCCCGTCGCGCGCGGTCTCGTATGCACGGGAGACGGCGACCCCGACCTCGATCGGGCCGTCGTGCGCGGCGGCGCGCGCCGCCTCCACGGCCGCGCGCGCGTCCTGGACGAGTTTTTCGGCGGCGCTCGTCCCGTACGTGATGTCGCCGTGGCCCTCGACGTAGGAGTTGTGCGCGTCGACGAGGGCGAGTCGGGGCCCTCCGCTGCGGGGGCCGACCTCCCGCTCGATCCGGTCCGCGACGCTGAAGGCGATGTCATCGGTGGGCGCCGGTGCCTGCGAGAGGACGACCAGGGCGCAGTCGCCCAGCCACTGCGCCCGCGCAAAGCTGCCGGAGTACGGGCGGACAAGCTCGCTCGCGCGGCCCGGCAGCACCGGGCCGGGCGAGGCGAGCGCCTCGCGGGCGGCGGAGGCCAGCTTCTCGACGTCCGCCCCGGTCGGAAGGTCGAGGTCGTGGTCCGACGGGGTGTGGGGCACGAGCACCGTGCCCGCCGATGGCCCGAGCGCCTCCGCGAGCTTGCGCGGCAGGTCGCTCGCCCCGAGCGCCGCGAACGGGCCGGGGTGGGCCGTCGGGAGGGCGAGCGTGACGGGGCCGTGCTCGCCTCGCGCCACGGAGACGATCGTGACGCGCAGATCGCTCGGCAGCGAGAACTTCTCGAAGAACGCTTCGAGCGCGCGGGTCGAGGCCGGGTCGCGCAGCCCGACGTGGTCGAGCATCGGCCGGATGAGCGAGATCCCCGACGTCTGGAACTCCCGCCGCATCGGCCGGTCAGCGGCCCTCAGGAGGACGACGCCGCAGGCAAACCCGAGGAGGACGTAGGCGATCGCCGCGATCCCCACCGCGAGCGTCGGCGGCATCATGACGAAGAGGCCCGCGATCGACAGGACCGGCTGGAGGAGGGCGGGCGGCAGCGAGCGCGCGTGGCTGGGCCGCGAGATCCCGAAGAGGCTGATCTCGCGCAGAAAGATCGCCGGACCGGCGAGGAAGGCCCCCAGATACAGCACGCCCGGCGTCTGGGTCGGCCACGCGAAGAGCGCGCCGCGCCAGATCGCGGCGAGCGGCAGCTGGATCAACAGGACCGTCAGGGCGAGGAAGATCGCGCGCCGCGTCTCAAAGCGGCCGGCGAGGGCGTTCGCGAGCGGGCCGGTGGCGAGTCCCGCGATCAGCGCCGGGGCCGCGAACACGAGAAGGAAGCCCTCCGAGAACGGCACGAGGGCCGTCCCCCAGAGGACGAGCGCGAGCAACGCGCTCAGCGCGACGATCCCGGCGAGCGCGACCGGAGGGCTCGGCGCCCGGAAGAGCATCGAGGTCCGCCGGGGGCCGCTCCCCGGGCCGGTCGGCGGAGCGCTGATCTCAGCGCTCACGCGCCGCACGCACCTCCTGCAGGATTCCCCGGAAGCCGGCCCCCAGGCCCTGCTCTTCGGTGATCGTGCCGGTCACGAGGATCTGCGCGCCCGCCTCAAGGAGGGTCCGCGCATCGGGCCCCGAGCGAATTCCGCCACCGACGATCAGTGGGATGGCGAGGACCCCGTGCGCCGCGCGGACAATCGGTGCCGGCACCGGCGCCGGCGCGCCCGAGCCGGCCTCGAGGTAGACGAACCGCATTCCCAGCATCTCGGCCGCGAGCGCGTAGCCGGCCGCCGCGTCCGGGTCGTCGCGCGGCACCGGGTCGACCTGGCCGACCTCGCCGACCCGCATGCCGGGTGCGATCACGAGGTAGCCGAGCGGGATCGCCTCGAGGTGCATCGCCCGGATCGCCCGGGCCGCCCGGGCGTGCGCCCGGATCACGAGTTCGAGACTCCGCGAGTTGAGAAGGCTCATGAACAGAACCGCGTCGGCCTGCGGCGTCAGCGAACTGGGCCCCTCCGGAAAGATGATCACCGGCACCTGAGCGGCCGCCTTGATCGCGCGGGCGGCCTCGCCCATGACGTCCGGAGAGATCCCGGTCGAGCCCCCGAGCAGGATCGCGTCGCTCCCGAGCTCGACCGCGCCCCGCGCGATCGCGGCCGCCCGATCGCCCGGCGACTTGTCCGGATCGATCAGCGTGAGGTGGAGCGGGCCGCGTCGGAGGTGTTCGGCGAGGTAGCCCTCGACCCGGCCCGGCGGCGGAGCGACGGTCACCGGAACGCCACCGCCAGGAACGCCAGCAGCGCGATGGTCATCGCGACCTTGCTCATCGTCTGCTCCCAGTGCAGCCGGTTCGGCAGGTAGGCGATCGAGATCCCGAAGACCCCGTCCGCGGCGAGCACCAGCGCGAGGTACATAATCCCCGCGAGCGACGCCGGCGGGAGGAACCAGACCAGCGGTACGAAGCTCAGCGCCACGGCCGCGACCACGGCGCCCCGGGCGACGCCCGAGGCGATCGGGACCCCGTGGGTCTTGGGCAGGGTCCGCCGGTCGACGTCGCCCCGGACGTCCTCGAGGTCCTTGATCACCTCCCGACTCAGCGTCGCCAGGAACGCCATGAGGGCGAACGGTACGAGGAGGAGTGCGTCACCGGCGGCCGCACCGCCGTACAGGAACACGAGACCGGTCAGTGCCGCGACGGCCGCGTTTCCCGATAGCCCGAGCGCCTTGAGCGAGTACTCGTACGACAGTATCAGCGCGAGGGCCGCCGCCAGGATCACGCCGAGCAGCGGGTAGACCAGAATCACCGGTATCGCGAGCTCGATCCCACCGACGAACAGACCGATGGTCAACATCCGCGCGCTCCCGACGGACACCGCGCCGGTGACCAGCGGCCGCGACGGGTGGTTCACCCGGTCCCCCTCGATGTCGTCGAGGTCGTTGAGTACGTTCCCGCCCGCGGTGACCAGCGCCGTCGAGCCGGCCGCGAGGAGCAGGTATAGCCAGAAGCTCGGCGGCACCCCGATCCCGGCCCCTCGGGCGGCGAGGCCCCCGACGATCGTTCCGACGAACGAAACGGCCAGGTTCCCGGCCCGCACCAGCCGCAGGGCAGGGTGCATGTCGGCCGATGGCGGGAGCGCTCGCTTAACCGTTGTGCTGGAGGCGGGCGCGGTTCGGCGCGCTCACCGCGGTTTCGGCGGCGAGTTATATGGGCGGCCGCCTGAGGAGCGACGGATGGTCCGTCGAGTCACCGCCCGGCCGCCGCTGCGTCGGTTCCGGCTCCGCAACGGACTCCACGTCGTGCTCGCGCCGCAGCCGGCGAGCCCCACCGCGAGCGTCTGGGTGTGGTACCGGGTCGGGTCGAAGAACGAGTGGCCAGGAGTCACCGGTGCCTCGCACTGGATCGAGCACATGGTCTTCGAAGGGTCGCCCCGCTACGGCAAGGGCGAGATGGACCGCGCGATCGTTCGGGTCGGCGGCAGCCTCAACGCCTTTACCGACACTGACTACACGGTCTACTTCTCGACCGTGCCCCGCGAGCACCTCGCGGTGCCGCTCGACATCGAGTCCGACCGTATGACGCGCGCGCTCCTCCTGGACGGCGAGGTCGAGCGCGAGCGGACCATCATCCACTCGGAGCGGGAGGGCAACGAGAACTGGCCGGAGTTCCGCGTGGAGGAGGAGCTGCTGCAGCTCGGATTCCGCGTACACCCGTACCGCTGGGACGCGCTCGGCTCGCGCGCGGACATCGAGCGGCTGACGCCGCAAGAGCTGCGGGACTACTATCATCGCTTCTACGGGCCTCGCAACGCCGTGCTCGTGGTCGCCGGGGGCTTCGCACCCGTCGCGGCCGAGCGCACGATCCGCGGGCGGTTCTCGCGGCTCGCGTCCGCCGGTGACGACGTCACGGTCCACGTCCGCGAGCCCGAGCCTCACGGGGAGCGTCGGGCCGAACTCGGCGGGCCCGGAACGACGCCGTACCTTCAGGTCGCCTGGCGGGGGCCGGCCCTTCGCGATCCCGGGACCCCCTCCACCCTCGTGCTCGACGCCGTGCTGGGCGGTGCGGTCCCGCTCTTCGCTCCAGGGTTCCGCTCGCGGGGCCCCGGCGAGCACCCGAGCTCGCGACTCCACCGAGCCCTCATCGATCCCGGGCTCGCGGTCCGGGCAGGAACCTCCTGGCAACCTCGGGAGTACCCGAGCTTGTTCGGAATCTACGCGTTAGCGGCCCCGGGGACAAGGCTCGACCGACTCGAGGAACGCATCGACTCGGTGGTCGCGGGGCTCTGCCGCGCCGGACCGACACCCACCGAGATCGAGGATGTTCGCGCCCGGATCCGGCGCGGCGCCGCGCTCGTCTACGAAGGAGCGTCCCACACGGGATACCGCCTGGGGTACTTCGCGACGGTCGCCCGCCCCGAGTACGAGGACGAGCTCCTGCGCGCGCTGCTTCGGGTGCGGGCCGCCGACGTCCGGGAACGCGCGCGCGCGCTGTTCCGCAACGACGCGCGGCTCGTGGTTCGCTACACTCCCACGGACGGCGGGGTCGATGGGTAGTCCGCTCGATCCCCTCCGGCTCGAGTACTCGAACGCGCTACCGCCCCTGCAGCTGGTCCGTCAGCTCGCACCGGCCGGAGCGGCCACGTTCGCCGCGACCTTCGTCGGTCCGGCCGGCTGGGCGCGGGACCCCGAGCGCCGGGAGGGGACCGCGCGCCTGGTCGCCCAACTGCTGCCGACGGCGGCGGGGACCCTGCGGCGCGTCGCGCTGGCGCGGCGGCTCGATCGAATCGGCGCGACGCTCACGAGTCGGTCGAGCCCGGAGTCCGGCGAGGTCACGGTCTGGGGCTCGGAGGCCGACCGCAAGAAGCTCCTCGGACTGCTCGCCGAGGCGGTCCTGCGGCCACGGTTCGATCCGGACGACATCGAGCGGATCCGGCGCTCGCTGTCGGAACGCCAGCTGCGCGAGCTCCGCCAGCCGGCCGGCCGGGCGGATCGCGAGCTGCTCGCTGCGGTGTTTCCGCGCGCCCATCCGTACCGCTCGACCGGCCTCGGGACCCGGGCGTCGCTCGACCGCATCTCCCGCAGCGATCTGATCCGGTTCCACCGGCGCCACTACGTCGCCGACGGCGGCCTGCTCGTCGTGACGACCGGCTCCCGAAGCGACCGTGTCGAGCGCGACGCACGTCGCGTGTTCCGCGGGCTTTCCGATCGAGGCCCGGACCCGCTCGTGGTGCCGGCCCTTCCGCGACGTGCGCCGCGGAACGTCCGGGTCCACCTGCCCGGCCGCGCCCAGGTCGAGGTGCGCGTCGGCGGCCCCTCGATCACGCAGGACTCCCCGCGCTACCCCGCCGCCTACCTGGCGAACCAGCTGCTTGGCGGGCGACCGCTCCTCAACCGCCTCTTCCAGCGAGTGCGCGAGCGCGGGGGGCTCGCCTACGGCACGTCGAGCCACCTGGAGACGATGCGCTGGGGCGGGTTCTGGACCGCGTCGGCCGGCACCGGACCCGAACGCTGGCCGACGGTCGTTCGGATGCTCGAGCGCGAGATCGACCGCGTCCGTGACCGGCCGGTGCCGGGCCCGGAGCTCGACGTCATTCGGGAGAGCGCGATCGGCGAGATCCCGCTCTCGCTCGAAGAGACGTCCGACGCGCACGAACTCGCGGTCGATGCGGCCTATCACGGGATGCCGGCCGACTTCTGGCTGACCTGGCCGGCGCGCCTGCGCGCCGTCCGACCCCGGGAGGTGCGGGAGGCGGCCGAGCTCGCGTTCGACCGGAACGCCTCGGCGACCGTCGTCGCGGGGCCGCTCCGACGCGCCTAGACCGCGCGCGCTGCCGCTCCACCAATACACACTTATACGTCTAGTTCATCCCGAGGCGCATGCGGCCCCAGGCCCGACCGGAGCCCTCGAACCAGGGGATGCTCCGAAAGAACATCACCATCACGCCCGAGGAAGAGGAGTTCCTCCGGCGGCACCCGGAGATCAATCAGAGCGCGCTCTTCCGCCAGATCGTGGAGAGCCTGATGCTCGCGGAGCGCAGTCCGTCGGTCGCGTCGACCCAGCAGGTTCGCCTCGGCAAGGCGGTCTACCGATCCGGCGCGATCATGTTCCAGAAGCCGGTCGAGAAGCGGCCGTAGGCGCGCCCCGCGCGTCGCGGAGCGGCGCCTCCCCGTCCCGGAGCCTCCGGGCGAGACCCTGGAGCGCGGGGTGGCTCGCGTCCTCCGCCCGCGCGTAGAGGATCCCGTCGGCTCCCGGCGTGCGGTCCCAGGCGCTGCGTGCGGTCGCGGCATCGAGCTCGGCGAGCGCGTGGCGCGAGAGCAGGTGGCCGAACGCCCAGCGACGCTTCGTCGTGAGCTCCGTGAAGTGGGGAGCGTAGTGACCCCCGCCGACCCCGAGCGCGATCCGGTCGCCCGGCGCGGGCTCGAGGGCGGGCAGGACGTCCGCGAGGAGGCGGACGGCCGCGGCGGGGGGTGATTCGCTCTCCCCGTAGCCGATCTCGACGAAGAACGCGGGCAGGGCCAGCTCCGGCCCGTGGTGCGTCGCCTCGAACGTCACGGGAAGGCCGACCCTCCCGGCACCCTCCTGGAGGCGGCGCAGCGCGTCGGCCATCCGCGCCGGATCGGTGGGATCGAGCGTGCGGGGGCGTCCTCCGACCTCCGCGGTCGGACCCGGATTGCCCAGCGGATGCACGGTCAGCGACGGGACCCCCTTCTCGCTGCGATGGATCGAGGGGAAGACGAGGGTGGGCCGATCGGCGAGCAGATCGGGGGGCAGCCGGGCATCGAGTCGTTCGTCGTGGACGTGGGGACCCGGCCGCCGCAGCATCGAGATCCGGGGGCGGAGCGCGCGGACCGGGGTCCCGTCGACGAAGGCGCCGGTTGCGGCGGGGGTCCCCCAGCGGCCGACGACGCGAGCGGCGACGGGATCGGACTCGGCGACCACAAGGAGGACCTCGGTCGTCACGGGGGGCCCTCGGCGTGCGGGCTCTTGAGAGCTCCGCGAGGGCCCCGGGGAGCGGATCAGCCGCTCGGCGGTTCGCGGGCCCGCCCCGGTCCGGAGCGCCGGCGCGCGTGGTGGCGGGCGAGGCGGTAGAGCGATCGGCCGGACAGCGTCAGGAAGACGCCGAGGAACGCCCCGACCCCGGCGAGGGCGACGATCCCGGCCGCGAGACCGAGGCTCGGCCCCGCGGACGGGCTCGCGATCGGCGAGAGGACCGGGCTGGGGGACGGGTTCGAGCCGGATCCTCCGCCACTCCCCCCCGAGCCCGCGCCGGAGCCCGAGCCGGATCCCGAGCTCCCTCCCGGGTTGGTGGGTGGCGAGGACGGGCTCGCCACGACGTGGATCGTCTCGTTGGAGTCGCACGCGACGCCGACGGCGTCGGTCACCTCCAGCGCGACGGTGTAGTTCCCGGCGCTCGCATAGGCGTGGACGACCTCCGCGCCGGTCGCGGTCGACCCGTCGCCCAGCGTCCAAGAGAAGGTGAAGGGCGCCGTCCCGCCCGAGACCAGCGCGGCGAGCGATACCGTGGCGCCCGCCGTCGGCTGGGTGGTGTTCGCCGAGACGATCGCGCTCGGCAGCGCATGTACCTCGACCGAGGTCGAGGCCTCACCGCTGAGGCCGGCGAAGCTCGTGACGGACAGGGCCGCGGTGAAGTCGCCGGGACTCGCATACGCGTGGGCGGCGGTCTGTCCGATCCCGAACGAGCCGTCGCCGAACGTCCAGCGGGAGCGATCGGGATCGGATCCGAACGCGACGGAACCGTCGAAGGCAATGGGTCGGCCGACGTCGGTGGCGTTCGGGAGCGCCGCGACCGAGACCTCGGGCGGTGCCGAGAGGATCCAGGTCTCGTTGCTCGTGAAGCCCCAGTAGATGTTGAAGCCGCCGAAGACGACCAGTGTGCTGTCGACCGCGTCCGCGGCCCCCGCGGGGTACTGCATGTTCTGGTCGGAGGCGCTCGCGGCGCCCGTGAGGTTCGTCCAGAGGCCGTTCGCGAACGCCCAGGTCTGGGCGAAGAAGACCCCGTTCTCGTTCTTCTCGAACGTGACCGAGAGGAACATGAAGACCGCGGCGGCGTCCGGCAGATATCCGATCACCGGGGCGTAAGAGCCGAACGTGAGCGGAGCGGCCCAGTTCGCCGACGTGAGGTTCTCCCAGGCGCCGCCGGTGAACAGGAACGTGGCCGGATGCAGCGGCGTCGAGTACCGGGTCGAGTTGCTCGCCGACGCGGTCAGCAGGAGGCCGCCCGCGGCCGGGTCGTCGCAGACGGTCGGGTCCTCGATCGTCGCGCGCAGCGGCGCGGACGCCGTGAGGTTCGTCCACGAACCGTCGCGGAAGGCCCACGTATCATTCGCGAGCGGGTCGCGGGGAACGTCGCCGCCGACCAGGACGACCTCGCCGGCCGCAGAGTCGGTCGCCATCGCCACCTCCGAACGGGGCGAGGGGGCCCGACCCGCCGTCGCCGTGATGTTGGTCCAGGCGCCGGCCTGGTAGGTCCACGTGACGTTGGTCGGTCGGTTGATCGCGACGTCCCATCCGCCGAACAGAACGATCTTCTGCGAGCTCGGGTCGTAGGCGAGCCCGCCGAACTCGATCGGCGGCGGGTGGCCCGAGGTCGAGGACGTGAGGTTCGACCACGTCCCGTTCTGGTAGGCCCACGTTCCCGTCATGATCCCAACGGTCGTGGGCGGCACCCCGCCGAAGAGCAGGACGTATCCCTCGACCGGGTCCCACGCCATCATCGGCAGGAATCCGGCGAGGGAGGTCGGCGCCTCACCGGTCGCGTTGAACCATCGGTAGCCCTCGCCCGACGGAGCGAAGACGGGCGAACGGACCTCCGCTGCCCCCCATCGCGGCGAAGGAGCGGCCGGCCCGAGTCGCTCGGCGAGTGACTGCTGCGCTGCGGCGAGCTCGAGCGAGCCGAGCGAGGGGCCACCGCTCTCCGGCCGGGGCGCCGTCCCCGTGGGAGGGGCCGGGCTCGGGACGAGCAGGAGGGCGACGAGGGCGACGGCAACGGCCACGGCGAGAGGCGCAACGAAGCGGGGGTGGCGGATCGTCGTTCCCGTTGCGGTCGGGAGCTGCGGACGAGCGCTCACGCTGTCGATCTCCGCGGGTGTCGGCATGACATGAAGCTATGGGGCGGGGGCGCGGGCAACTCGACGCTCGATGCGAACCATCCCCGGGGAAGCCGCGCGGCCCGAACGCGCGGTCCGCTGGGGGGACGCCCCCCGACCCGCCCGAAGGGTCGAGGGCCTTACGTCTCGCCAGAGGACGGTCCCAAACATCCCGTATCCATGCTTCGAGGGGGTAGATAAAGCCGTACGGCGGCGCCCGCCGCCCGCCTATACGGGCGGAGCGCCGGGCGGCGGCGGGCCCTCGGACCACGGCGGAGGCGGTCCGCCGCCGACGGGCCCGACCGGACCGCGCGCCCCGGGGGGCGGCGTCGCGGCGCCCGCGGAGGGAGCGTACGGTGCCGGAGGCGGGCGCTCGCGGCGTCGTCCGCGGGCGTAGAGCAGCGCGAGGACCGCGGCGATCGCCGCGAAGACGATGACGAGCGCGAGGAGCGCGAGCCCCGGACCCGAGGTGTAGCTGAACGGCGTCACCGCCGCGCCGACGCTCACGGTCAGGTTCGCGTGGACGCTCTCGCCGGCGGCGTCGACCACCGTCACCGTGACGGCGTAGCTGCCCGAGCTCGCGTAGCTGTGGGCGACCGACATCGACGAGGCGGTCGCGCCGTCGCCCAGGGACCAGGTGTAAGTGAACGGAGCCGTGCCGCCACTGACGGTGGCGACGAACTCCGCGGCCGAACCGGCGGTCGGGGAGGCCGGGCCCACGGTGATCGACACGGCCGGGCTCGGATTGACGTAGACCGCCGTCGCGGCGGTCCCGCTCTCTCCGACGAGGTCGCTGATCGTCAGGTTGACCGAGTAGATTCCGGCCTGGTGGAAGGTGTGGGTGGGCGACAGCACGCTCGAGGAGCCGCCGTCGCCGAACGACCAGTCCGGAGCGTTCGGTCCTGCTCCGGCGCTCACGTCCCCGGTGAAGCTGACCGTCTGCCCGGCGTCGATCACGGAGCGCGAAGCGCTGGCACGCACGACCGGGGGCGCGGACAGCAGCCACGTGTCGTTGACGGTGACGCCGGCGACCACCCGCTCGCCGCTGAAGAGCACGAGCGTGCTGTCCAGGGGGTCGGCGGCGGACGGCGCCAGGACGATGCCCCCCGGGGTCGTCCGCTGACCCGTGATGTTCGTCCATACCGAGTTCGAAAACGTCCACTCGACCGGGTACAGGACGAGGTCGCCGTTCGTGGTGATGACGGCCGCGCTGAACAGCTCGACGTCCTGTCCGTAGGGCAGGAAACCGATCGCGGGGGGCAGCTCGCCGAAGGTCATCGGCGCGAGCGCGTTCGTCGCGCTGAGGTTGTGCCAGGTGGACCCGGAGTAAACGAAGGTGATCGGGAGCGCGGGGACCTCATGGGTGGACAGGTTGGTCGCGACACCCGTGAGCAGCACCCCGCCGGCGGCGGGGTCGTCGCAGAGGGTCGGCAGCACGGCGAAGGCGTTGAAGCCGGAGGTCGCGGTGACGTTGGTCCACGCGTCATCGTGGAACGTCCAGGTGTCCGTGAGCAAGGCGCCGTCGGGCGAGACCCCGCCGAACAGGAGGAGCTCATCGTCCGTGGAGTCCGTCGCCGCCGAGGCGAACGCGCGTGCGGAGGGCGCCGGCCCGACCGTCGCGGTGAGGTTGGTCCAGGTGAGATCGTGGTAGGCCCACGTGTAGTTCTCCCCGCTGAGCACGCTATTCTCCCCGCCGAACAGGATGACGCTCTGCGTCGACGGGTCGTAGGCCATCCCGGCCGCGATGAGGGCGGGGGGCGTCCCGGTGACGGTGCCCGTGAGATTCGTCCAGGTGCCGTTGAGGTAGCTCCAGGTCTGGTTGAGCAGCTGGCCGGTCGTGAGCTCGCCCCCGAAGAGCAGGACGTAGCCGTCGGCGGCGTCCCAGGTCATCTGCGCGTAGAGCACGGGCGGCGGAGCCGTCCGGCCGATCGCGCCGGAGATGTTCGTCCAGAAGTACGGGTTCAGGCCCGCGGCGGCCCCCGAGGCGGAGGGTCCCCGCAGCACCGATGGAGCGCTCCCGGACTCGAGGGCCCACCGGGCCGCGCCCAGGTTGGCCGTCGCGAGCGACGGAAGGTGGGCGGTGGAGACGGACGGGGGCGCGACGGGAGCGACCAGCGTGGCCGCGATCAGGGCCGCCGCGAGCAGGGTCACGGCGACCGGCGCGCGGCCCCGGATGCCCGGCACGGTCATCGCGCTAGTTTCGCGAGCCCCTGAGATATAAGGGTGGATGCTCGAGGGGGGACGCCGCCGGTGTCGGGGAGGTGCTCCCGGCGGGAGTTTCCCGGCCCGGCCCAGCCGCCCGGCCGATTTGAACCCGCGTCAGAGGCTCGAGAGGCCTCTATCCTTGACCACTAGACTACGGGAGCGCCCGGGCTCCGTAGAGGGCCGCGTCCTTGAGCCTTTCTCGGCCCGCGCCCCCGGGGCCGTCGCCGGCCTCGGCCGAACAGTTGAAGAAGCCGGGCTTCCTCTCATCGCGCGGTGACCCCTCCGGTCAAGGCGCGCAGCGGCCACATCCTGCTGGACGTGAAGCGGTCGTACAAGGACCTCGTTCGCGTCTATCCCGAGATCCACCGCCGCGTGGCCGAGATGAACCGCCCGTTCGTCAAGGAGACCGACCCGCTGCTCCCCGAGGTGCTCCTCGACGAGAACCTGCGCGACCTGAAAGGGGACCGCAAGCCCGCCGGCTACAACCGGCAGGACGCCTTCGGCCTGCGCCTGATCTTCCCGCTCGCGGACGAGAAGCGCGCCGAGTTCTACTTCACCAAGCCGGCCCGCTGCCAGGAGGTCGTGCAGATCACCGAGCAGGTGTCGGTCCTCCTCAAGCGCCGCGGCATCAAGCACACGGTCGAGTACGACCGCCTGCCGCTGGGGCCTCCCCGCGGACCCCCGGGTCTTCCGCCCATCGGCGCCGCGACCATGTTCGGATCGAGCTAGGACGACTTGGTCTCGGCGGGGGGCCGCCGGAACGGCCAGAAGCTCGGCGAGACCGGCGGGGTACCCGCCGCCGTCGCGGCCCCACCGCTGCCGGTCCCCGCCGAGGCCGGTGGCTCCTCCTGCAGCAGGCGCAGCGCCTCGCGCGCCCGCTCGAGCGCCGCGGCGTAGTCGGTCTCCCGCAGGCGGATCGACTCGGCGAGGAGCTGACGGGCCCGGCTCGTGTCCAGGTGGCTCTGCTGGGCGCGCGCGAGCGCCGCGTCGATCAGGTAGTGCAGGTTCAGCAGCTCGCGGTGGAGCGACTTCCGCAGGTTCAGCTCCTCCTCGACGGCGAGCAGCATCCGCGCCGCGTCGAGGAGCCGACCGGTCCGGTCGAGGACCTCGACCTCGCGCATGCGCTCCTGGACGGGGCCGACGCTCACGTGGAGGCCCTCCTGGGCGAAGTTGAGCTCGGTCTGGACGTCCTTCTGGCGCCGCACGAACGGTTCGCGGACCGCGCGCTCGAGCGCGGGCATCGCGGTCCCGAGGAGGCGCTCGGCCTCCTCGAGCTTGCCCGCATCGGCGGCGCTGCGCGCCTCGCTGAACGTCTGCATGACGGGCGTCGTGTCGAAGCCGAGGCGCTCGCCGACCCACAGCTGGTTCTTGAGCTCGGCGATCCGCGTCTCGACGAGCTCGCGGCGCCGGCGGCGCACGATCTCGAGCTCGGTGCGGACGAGGTCGAGGGCGGCGGCAAACTCGCGGCGGCCGCGCAGCTCGAACAGGCGCTGCCGCACCTCGTCGCGCCGGGCGGACTCGCCGGCGGCGACCGGCCCGCCGCGCAGCACCTCGGTCTCGACCTCGCGCCAGCGCGAATCGATGACCGTCTCGAAGGCGCGGCGGCCCGCGAGCTCGGCGCGGTCGATCGCCTCGCTCACGTGCTTCCACTCCCGGGCGCGCAGCGCGCCCTCGGCCTCGGCGACGATCGCTTCGAGCAGATCGACCTCGCCCGCGAGCTTCTCCCGTCGCGCCTGCTCCACCAGCCGACGCAGCTCGCCGAGCGGGGCCGCGAAGAGCCGTTCGATGGCCCAGCGGGCCATCTCGGTGGCCTCGCGGGCGGCCCGCATCGACTCCGGATACTGGCCGAGATCGGCGAGGCGCTTCGCGTCCTCCAGGCGGGCCGAGGCCTCCTGGGCCTCGGCGTCGAGCGACGCGGCCTCGGCCAGCTGGCGCTCGGCGGCGGCGAGGGCGTCCTTCGCGCGGCGATGGTTCTCCCGCAGCAGACCGAGCGCGTCGGAGACCGCCAGGGTCCGCTCGAGCACGCCGGGATAATCGTGGTCCTGGAACGCGGCCTTCGCGCGGGCGAGCTCGTCGGAAGGTCCGGTGGCGACGAGCCCGTCCGAGATCGCGCGGGCCAGCGAGCGCTCGGTCGCCTGCAGCGAGCCCTCCGCGATCCGCCGCTGCAGCTCCGCGCGCTCGAGCTCGGACTCGCTGCGCGCCGCGAGCTGCAGGGCCTCGACGGCCCGTCCGTCGTCGAGCGCCATCCGGGCCTGGTGGAGGAGGTTCTCGGCGACGGTCGTGTCACTGCCCTCGCGCTTGAGGCGCGTCAGCATCGCCTGGAAACCGGCGAGCGTCTTCGACACGTGCTGATAGGTCGACTGGAGCAGGTCGCGTTCGAGGGGGCCCCCGAGCTCGATGACCCGTCCGTAGTGGCGGCGGGCGAGCTCGGCCTCGAGCCGCTCCATCGCGGCGCGCAGGGCGGGCGTCTCGACGTGCAGCAGCTCGGCCTCGGCGAGCGCGTCGCGGGCGCGCTTGGCCACCCGCTGCGCGTGCTCGACGAAGCCGCGGGTGTCGACGAACTCCGCGCGGGCCTCGTCGAGCAAGGCCGCGGCGCCGGAGGGCACGGGCAGCGTGATGCGGCGCCGGGCTTCCACCAGCGGCGCCAGGATCTTGTCGACGTCCACGCCGGCCCCCCGGGCGATGTCGAGGTCCCGCTCGAGACCGCGCAGGTTCTCCTCGAGCACCGGCCGCAGGATCGCGACGAGGTCGTCGTGCACGAGCTGGGCGGCGGTCTGGGTCGCGCCCGGGGGCGCGGTCGCCTGCTCGGTCTTGAGCTGGGCCAGCCGGGCCGCGAACGGCTCCATCGGGACCGCCAGCCGTCGCCCGTCCTCGATCAGGCGCTCGAGGTCCGCGAGGAGGCGGTTCGTCTCGGCCCGCGCGCCCTCGTCGGCGAGACCGCCCAGCGCCTTTTCCAGGTGGGCACGGGCCCCCTCGAAGTCGAGCGCCTGGAAGGCGAGGCGCGACTCGCGCAACGCCTCGTAGAACGGGCCGGGGTCCGCGCCGCTCTCGCGGAGGTGGCCGAGGAGCTCCTGGGCGCGGGCCAGCCCCTCGACGATCTCCAGCGCCTGTGCCGAGGTGCGGGCGGCGCTCTCCTCGAGCCGGCTCGCCGCCTTGTAGGCGCCGGCGTACTCGCCGGCGCGCGCCGACGCCTGGGCCTCCTCGAGCTGCGCGCGGAACTTGGCGAGGTCGAGGCCCATCGTCTCGAGTTCGACGAGCGCGAGCTTCGCGTGCGATACCGCCTCCTCGCTGCGCAGGAGCTGCTGCTGGCGCGCGCGCGTGCGGATCTCCTGGCTCGCCCGCGAGGCCTGGACGAAGTCGCCCATGTTGAAGATCTGCTGGACCTCGTCGATCTGGCGCTGGATCTCGTCGCCGGCCCCGCCCATCTCCTCGAGGACGCGGTTCTCGGCCTCCAGCTCCTCGACGAGCGCGCTCGCGTGGGCCGCGAACACCGCCGAGAAGTCGCGCTCCGCCCGTCGCAGGCTCTCGATCGAGGCGATCAGGTCCTGCTTGACGCGCAGCGTGACATCGGCGTCCGCGAGCAACCGTCGGATCGGCGCGGCGAGCGCCTCGTCCGGGATGTCCGCGAAGCCCTTCTCCATCTCTTCGATGCGTCGGGCCACGAACGGCTCGGCGGCGGTGCGCAGGGCGACCTCCACCGCGGCCAACCGCTCGACGCCCTCGGCGAGCTGCCCCGCGTCCAGGAGCCCGCGGACCTCGGTGAGCTCGCGGTCGACGTTCTCGGGCAGGAACCCGCGATCGCGGGCGTAGGCTCGCACCGCATCGAGCTCCGTCCACCGCTGCAGGAAGTACTTCAGCGCCTCCCGCCCGACCTGCAGGATCGCCTGCTGGAGCCCGGCGCGCGCGCCGTCGGTGTCGGCGCGCTCGAGCTGCGCGCGTACGCGCTGGAGGGCGGGGTCGAACGGCTCGGTCGAGAAGCCGGCCCGGCGCAGCCGGCCGAACATCTCCTCGACCGCCGCGAGCTCCTCGCGGACCGACTCCAGGTCCTCGGTGATCTGGGCGATGCGGTCGACGGCCTCCTGGCTCGCGGCGAGCGCCTCGGAGTAGATCTTGAGGCGGAGCGCCTCGCGCGCCCGATTCATGGCCGTGAACACCTCCGTGGGGTCGCGGCCGAGCCGCCGCGCCTCGGCGATGCGCGGTCGCACCTCGTCGAGCAGCCCGGCGACCACGGAGACGATCGGCTCCTCCGCGACGCGGCGGGCCTCGGCGAGCAGCGGCGCGATCTCGAGGGGCGAGGCGGTCGAGATGCGGGCGGCCGCCTCCTCGACCGCCTGCTGAGCGGTCGTCGGATCGACACCGTACTCCCGGGTCGCGGCGAGCGCGATCTTCAGCGCATCCAGCGCCTGGGATCCGCGCTCGCGCAGCGTCTCCCCCGTCTCCACGATCGCGTCCTCGATCCCTCGGACGGTCTCGGGCCAACGCTCGGGCGGCGCCTCCTGGTCCGCGCGCATCGCGGCCTCCAGCGCGCCGGTGCCGGTCGTGAACTCGGTGGCGATGGCGACCAGCTTCCGCGCGATCTCCCGGGTCTCCTCGCGACGCCGCCCCGCCTCGGGCAGGCCGTCGCGCAGGGTCCGGCGGATCCCGTCGATCGCCTCGGCGACGCGACCCTCGCCGGCGGGCGCGGCCGCGGCCTCGAGGCGCTTGGAGAACTCGGCCCGGCGGGCGGCGGACAGCTCGGCCCAGCCGGCGACCGCGAGCGCGCGCTGGCGCTCGACGTCGACGTACGAGCGCTGGAGCTCGCCGAGACCATCCTCGACGCGCTTCAGTCGGCCGACCGTGTCGGCCCAGGGCACCCCCGACGGCGGATGCTCGAGGCTATCGAGCTCGGCCTTGAGCACGGGGGAGATCTGGATCCCGACGCCGGCCAAGCTCTGCGCGACATCGACCGTGCGACGGCGCCGGCTCTCGATCGAGGCCGGAACGGTCTGCCCGAGGTACTCGTTGAGCGCCTTCGCCTGCAGCTCGACGCCGTCCCAGTCCGAGCGGCGGCCGAGCTCGTGCAGCTGCTGGAGCCGCTCGGGAGCCTCGAACGGGGCGATCGCCAGCTCCTCGAGTACCTTGACCTGGTCGTCGGCCTCCTTGAGCAGGGCCTCGCCGGTCTGGCGACGCTTCTTGAGCGTCTCGGCCTTCTCCTGGAGGATCCGGGCGAGTCGGGACGACGGGACGCCGCCCCCTCCGCCACCTCCCGACGTGGACCTCCCCCCTAGACCCCCCGGACGGTAGAAAGGCGATCCGCTTCCCGGGGCAGTCGTTTCATGCCCGGGCCCCCTTATAAACCAACCGAGAGCGCCGGCGCGCCCCGGTCGCCGGCCGGAGCGCCCGATCCACGGCCGGGCTACTTGCGCGTGATCCGGCGCTTGCCCATCGCGTCGACGTACGCGACCTCGCTACCGGGCGACAGCTGGCCCTGGAGGTCCGCCTCGACCGGCATCGAGAACATCGCATAGGTCTCGAGGTCCATCAACTGTACCTCGGAGCCGCTCAGCGAGACGACCTGCGCCTGGCGCTTGCCGATCATCGGCACCTGCACCTTGTGGGTGACGGGGAAGACGACGGACCGCTTGCGCTCGTCGAACAGGCCGACCGCATCGATGCGCGCCTTCGCCTCACCGTGCTTTCCCGGTTTGGACATCTGGATGCTCAGGATCCGGCAGGGTTCGTCATCGATGATCATGTAGCGGCCCTCCTTGAGCTCGCGGACCTCCTGCTGCGTCCAGGCCATGCGGGTGCCTCTCGGTCCGGCGGGGAGGGTCCCTCCGCCATAACTCTTGGGGTGGAGCCGTGCGCCCCGGGCCTGAGCAAGCCGAGGATTTAATCCTCGACCGCACCATCGTTTCCGACGACCTGGGCTATCTCGATGCTCCCGTCCTCTGTGCGATCGGATCCCACCGCGGTCCGCGAGGCGCGCGCGCTCTGGCAGCGCGAGCACTTCCCACCGGCCAACGCGATCCTGGGCGGGACCGACGGCCCGATCGTCCACGGGCTCGAGGGCGCGTTCGCCCCACAGGAAGCGGGCGTGCTCGCCGTGCAGCGGGCCCTCGCGAGCGACGTCGACGCCAGAGCGCTCGCGCTGCTCGGCCGACGGGCCCGGGGGCTCCTGCGCCGGGAGGACTCGGGACCTCCACGAGCGGACCTGCCGCTCGAATCCCTGCTCGAGCGGCTCGGGGTCTGGGTCGGTGGATCGGACGGCCGGCCGTTCGACGCGGCGCCGCGCACGGCCGGCATCCAGGCGATCGCGGGCCGGCTCGCTCGCCTCGGTGCGCTCGCGGTGCGCGACGTGGCGCTGCGGGTCTGCCCGGCGTGCGCCCTGGTCCGGGACCCGGAGCGGATCGTGTACGAGGAGGAGGCCGGCGACACCCTGCTCGTTCGGTTCCCGTTCACCTCGGGGGATCGGACCGTCAACGCGCTGGTGTGGGCCGACTCGGCCTGGCGGCTCCTCGGCACGAGCGCGCTGCTCGTCCACCCCGATCGTCCGTACGTGATCGCCCGCTTTCGCCGGCGGGGCGACGAGGAGCTGATCTTCGCCGCCCGTTCGTCCCTCGATCGTATCCGCGCCTGGCTCCCCGGCGCCGAGATCGAGGTCCTGGACGAGCAGCCCGGTCGTCACTGGGAGGGCACCCCGTACGTTCACCCGCTCCGGCACGAGTTCCCGCTCGGCGGGGGCCTCGAGCCGCCGGCGGGAACGATCCTATCGATCGCCGAGGTGACCGACACGGGCACGGGAGTGGTGCCCCTCGTGCCGGGTCACGGCGGGACCGACGCGGGCATCGCGGAGCGGCTCGGAGTCCCCGGCTGGCCCCTGATCACGCCGAAGGGCCGCTTCGACATCATGCTCGTCCACAAGTACGCGGGACTCGAGCTCGAGAGCGGCGACGAGTTCGTCGCGCGGGACCTCGCCGAGGACGGATCGATCTTCGCGCGGCTTCGGGTGCGACGGGGGGTCCCGCACTGCGCGCGCTGCGGCACCGGGCTCGTGTGGGCGCCGGGCCGTGCGTGGTGCCTCGAGCCCTCGCGGCTGCCCGCCGCCTCCCGCGCCCTCTACCGCAGCCTGCTGCCGAACGACCGGCCGATCGAGCGGATCGAGACCGTGCCCTGGCCCGTCAGCGAACCGGCGCGTTCGGAGGATCCCGCGGCGATCCGACTGCTCGAGTGCGGCTCGTGCGACCGGCTCGACGCCCCGGACGGCGCCGGGGAGCGCTGCGTCTGTGGGGGACGCCGACGCCCCGTCGCGCGCCGCCTGCTGCCGGCGTTCGAGGCCGCCGCCGCCGCGTGGAGCGCGCTCGACCCGCTCCCCCGCTCCGATTCGGTCCGCCTGTATCTCAACGATCGTCGCCGGGCACCGGCGCTCGTGCACCAGTTGGCGGCGATGAGCGGCACGTCCGCCCCGGTCACCGAGATGCGCCTGACGGTCCTGCCGACCCTTCCCGAGATCGACCTGGCCGCCGAGATCGACGAACTGGGGCCGGACGCGGTGCGCGCGGCCCTCGTCCGGAGCGAGGCCGCCGAGGGTCGCACCGCCCGCTTCCGACCGCGCTGTCGGCAGGAGCGCGAACGGCTCGCCCGATTCGCCCGGACCTCGGAGGAGATCGTGGGCGCCATCGACCCGAGCCTGCTGCCCAGCTACGGGGCACCGATCGCCGGCGCGCTCGCCGAGCTCGAACCGGAGGATCGCGCCCTGCTCGCGCGGTTCGAGCGCATGCGCGCCCAGGCCGTCGCGGAGTACGATCGCGGCACGCCCGCGCTCGCGCATCGCCGGCTGTTCCGGTTCCTCGAGAACGATCTCGACGTCTACCGCGAGTGGACCGCCGGCCGCCTCGCGCCATCGGCGACCGCCCTGTCCAAGCGGGGTGCGCAGCGGACCCTCCTCTACATCGTCGCGCAGTCGAGCCTGCTGCTCGCGCCGATCGCCCCCCACACGGCGGAGTCGATCCACGCGCGGCTCGCTCCCCGGCGGGCGAGCGTCTTCGCCGAGACCGTGGCCCCGGCGGACCGCGCGCTGCTGGACGAGGAGCGGGCGAAGGCGTGGGACCGGTGGCGATCAGTCCTCGGGGCGCTCGATCGCTTCCGGCGCGCGCACGGGATCGCCCCGGAGGCGCTCCTCCCGTCCGCCGTCCTCGTGCTTCCCACCGACCCCATCGCCGAGGCGTATCGGGCCGAGGCGCCGATCCTCGAGCGGATGGGCCGGCTCGGCAAGATCGAGGTCGCCTCCCCCTCCTCACCGTGGACCGGCCGGCGTCGGTTGCTCAAGCCGGTCGAATCGGAGATCCAGCGCGTGTACGGTGCGCGGGGGGCGCAGCTGATCCACCTGCTCCGGCGGATGCCCGAGCGCAAGTGGACCGATGGCAGCGCCTCGGGTTTCTCGGTCCAGATCAGCGGCCAGCCCACGCAGGTCCTTCCCTCGATGGTCGACTGGGTCGACGTGCTGCCCGAGCACGTGCGGCCGGTGCGCTGGAACGACGGCGAGCTCTACGTCGAGGCTCCCACGACCACCCCGCTGCCCGCACCGGGTCCCCCCCCGCTGTCATCCGACGCGTTCCGGCTGGTGGAGCGCCTCGCAGGCCGCGCCCGGGCGTCCCGGGCCGAGCGCTCGACACCCCCCGTGGCCCTCGTCGTGGCACGCGAGCCGTTGTCGAAGGAGCTCGCGGCAGAGGCGGTCACGATCGCGGGCTACCTGGGTCTGGCCGAGCTGCGGTTGGTCGCCTCCGATCGCGAGTTCCCGCCCGGACGCCGGGAGTCCGGCCGCGACAGCGAGGGAGTGGGGTGGTCGTTCCATCTCTCGGGCGACGCGGCGCGACCCCGCGCGCGCCGGCGCGCGCCGTCGGGGGAGAAGGGCGCCCGCGTCCGACCGGCGTTCCTTCCGAGCTCGTTCGCTCCCGCGGCGATCGACTACTCGAGCGAGGAGTTCCTCGCCCAGGAGGCGGCGATCCGGGCGTTCGGCGCGGAAGTCGACCAGATCATGGGCGGAGCCCTGATCGGACCCTCGAAGCTGCGCGGCGCCTGGCAGGCCGGGCTGCACGGCGTCGAGGATCTCCGCCACGCCCCGTGGGAGACCCTGGTGGGGCTGCCCGGCTTCGGCGAGCCGGTCGCCGCGAGCCTGGTCGAGCACCTCGGGGGCACCGTGCCTCCGCGCGCGCCGCGCGCCCGTCGCGCCGCCGTTGCTCGGACCCGACCCGAGCTCCCTACCGACGTTCCGCTCGCCTCTCCCGATCCGGCCCGGAACGCTCCTCCACCGCTACCAGAACGAGAGCCACCCATGGTCCCGTTCGGCTCCGTCGCCGTGGCGCCGCCGGCGATCGTGACCCCGGCGCCGAAGGTACCGGAGCGGATCGAGCCCCGCCCGCCCGCGCTTTCGGCACCGCCGCCGGAGGCCGCGCTGCCGGCCGGACCGGCCGACGCTTCGCTGGAGTTCGCTCTGCCACCCCCGGAGGAGGTGGCCGCCCTACCCGGTCCCGAGGAGATCTCGGGGCGGCCGGCCGGCGATACCGGAGCAGTACCTCTCGGGCCCGCGTCGCCTCCGGAGGGGTGGCCGGCGACTCCACCTCCCGCGCCCGCCGACGCGCTGGCGCCCGTCACGGCGACCGGATCCGATATCTCCGTGGCGCCAGAGCCCGAAGCCTCGCCTGTGGAGCTCGCCCCGGGAACGAGCGCGGTCGTGCCGGGGTCAGAACCGATGCCCGAGCCGTCGTCCGATGGGCTAGCACCGGCGGGAGAGGCCGTGACGCCGTCCGAACCGACGGGCCCGCCGCTCTCGCCCGGGGCTGGGCCGACGGGCTCCCCCGACCACGACGCAGACCCCGAGGCGGCTCCGGAACCGCCGAGCCCGGTGCCCGTCACCGGGGCACCGGAGCCGTTGCCCGTCGCGGCCGCGCCCGAGGTGACGGTCCCTTCCGCGCCCCCGCCCCTGTCGCCCGGCCCGAGCCCGGAGCCGCGAACCGGCCCGATCCCTCCGCCGCCACCCGTGCCGACCGGCGAGGCGACCCTGCCGCCGGACATCTTCGACACCGGTTCGGTCCCCCTCGCGCCCGTGGTCCCCACGCCGACGGGGGGTGTCGAGCTCGATGTCGGCGTGAGCTACTTCCCGTCGCTGGAGCGATTCCTCGACGCGTCCGCGGCCGGGCACCTCGGGATCTGCGTGGTCCGGGACTCTCCGGAGCGCGTGCGGGCCTACGCCGGCTCGCGCCCGGTCGAGATCCGCTGGCTGACGAACATCGGGCGCGGGGCGACGCTGAAGCCGACCGACCTCGAGGGGTTCTCGGCCTTCCTCTCCCACGCGGTCAGCCAGGGCCGGGCGACCGTGTTCTTCCTGGAGGGCGTCGAGTACCTGGTGCGATTGCATGGCCTCGAGCGCGTGGTCGCGGTGCTCACCGCGTTCGACGCGCTCGCGCGCGAGCACGCCGCCCGCGTCTGGGTCCACCTGAATCCCCGCTTGCTCTCGGCCGCGGAGCTGGAGCGGTTCACCGTGGCGCTCTCCCCGACCGGTGCGTCCGGTTAGACGGGCGGGCCGCGGAGGACTGGGCCTCCGCTGGCAAAGGTAGATATCCCACAACACGGGTGGCGCGCGCCATGGCGGAGCCCTCGGGGCGTCGGCGCTGGCCCGGTGGCCGCATCGCGCTCGCCAGCGCCCTGGTCGCGCTGCTGGCCGTGTCGATCGTGCTTCCGGCCGCGAGCGTCGCGGCCCCCGCCCGCGCGCCGGTCGCGGTCGCCCGACCTTACGCGGACCCGGCGATCACCGCGCGGGTAACCTGGAACGGGGCCGACGTCGCGAACTACTCCGCGCCGACGGCCGCTGCGAGCATCTCCTTCGGACAGACCGTCGACGTGCACTACACCTGGAGCTCGTCGGCGCTGGCGGGCGCGCCGATGTACGAGATCACGGACGCCCGGCTGCAGATCTACTACTTCGGCTTCGCGCTCGCCACCCGCGACATCCTCGACTCGGTCGCCGTTCCCGCGACGTCCGGTTCGTTCGACATGAACTGGTCGACCGGCTCGCTCCAGTACATCCTGGAGGGGAGCTACGAGCTCACGGCGAGCCTGCTCGCCTCGAACGGTACGACCATGTTCAGCGAGTCGTTCTGGGTGCTGGTCGCGGCGCCGTTCTACGTCGGCGCCCTGCTACCGATCGTTCTGATCCTGATCATCATCTACGAGATCTACGGCATCGCGACGGTCGGCAAGCAGGCCGCGCTCGGTCGCCCTCCGAAGGGTCCTGCCGAGGCGCCCGCTCCGGCCGAGCCCGCCCCGGCGCCCGAGGAGGCTCCGCCGCCGACCGACGTTAGCCCGCCACCCACCGGGGGCCCGTGAGCGCGACCGGCTCGGGTGCGGCCGCGGGCGTCGTCCTCGGCATCTGCTCGGTCCTGCTCGCCCAGCAGCTCGGGCTGCTCGGCCTCAGCGTGCTCCTGACGGCGATTCTGTACCTGGTCATCGCCGGTGTGATCGGCGGCGTCATCTTCGCCGGCCTGGGATGGGCGCTGGGACGCCGCTACCTGGAGCGTCACCCGGCCGGCCCGGACTGACTCGGTCCGACGAGTCGCCCGCGGGGTGGCCGCCGCACGCAACGCACGTTTCGCCCCGCGGGGCCCCGAGGATTCCGAGGGTGACCTTTAAACGGGGGTGCCGCCACTCAAATACGCGTGAGCGAGGTCCTTCGGGGCCCCCCGCCGGTTCCGCGGCCCGATCGCCGCGCGCGGTGCGCGCGGCGGTGGCACCGCCGAGGCTCGGCCTGAACCATGGCGTCCTCGGATCCGGGTCCCTTCGGTGGGCCGCTCGGCGCAACGCCAACCGAGGCGCCCCCGCCCCCTCCGCCTCCACCGCCGCCGCCGGCGGAGGTCCCCCCCGCGCCCCCGACGCTGTCCGTCCCGCTCGGGCCCCGGTGGTGGACGCAGGCGACGCGGATGGATCGCCTCATCCTGCTCGGATTTCTCGCGGCGGTCGCGCTCGGGATCGCCGCCCTGGCCCTCCCCTGGTGGCAGTTCGCGGCCTCGCAGGGCGGCCACACCGACACCTGGCTGTTCCCGCTCGGCGGATCGTACTCGATCAACTGCATGGGCGCCTCCTGCGGCGGCTTCACCAGTGGCGCGAACCCCTACTCCGCGCTCGGCGGGGCGATCGCGCCCCTCTACGATCTGGTCGCCGGGGTGGCGATCATCGCCGTCATCCTCAGCGGTCTCGCGGCGCTTCTGGTCGCCTTCGCCGTCTTCGGCCGCCGCGACGGGGCGGTCTTCTATTCGCGCTGGGTGCCCCGGTTCGGCCTCCTCGCGGCGATCCTGCTGATCGGCATCACCGCCACCCTCGCGGTGGTCCAGCCGGCCGCGTTCGGCAGCGGGGATTCGTTCGTCGGCACGACGGCCGGCGGCTCGAGCCCCGCGACCTCGTTCTGGGGTGCGGGTCCGTCGTCCCTGTGGGGACCCAGCGCCGGTTGGTACTGCGGGCTCGTCGGAGGCGGTGCGGTCGCGCTGTTCACGTTCATCGTGCGCCCGCTCGCCCGGAGCGCGCCGGCGACCGGGCGGCCGCGGCGCGCCCGCGCGGTGGTGCCGTCGCGGGGCCGGGCGACCCTGACGCCGCCGGTCTACGCTCCCACGATCCGGACGAGCGCCTCCTCCTCGTCGAACGGCAACGGCTACACCGCCCCGCCGTCGCCGAACCCCGCGGCACGCGCCCCGGTCCCGGTGCCGGTCGTGAAGACCCAGACGAGCGCGTCCGTCGCCTGTCCGTCGTGCGGCTTCCAGAACTCCGCCCGCGCGAAGATCTGCTCGTACTGCCAGCGACCGATGCACGAGGCGAGCGTGCCGGTCGCGCCGAGTTCCACCGGCGGCTAGCGCCCCGGCTCGGCGCTCCGCCCCCGTCGATCGATCCACGCGCGCACGTGCGCCTCGAGCTCGCCGAGCGGGACTGCCCCGCTGAGCAGTACCACGTCGTGGAACGCCCGCTCGTCGAACGCCGGGCCGAGGGCCCGTTCCGCGAGCGTGCGCAGCTCGCGGATCTTGAGCTGGCCGATCTTGTAGGCGAGCGCCTGGCCGGGGATCACGATGTAGCGGTCGACCTCGACCTGGACGTCGAGGTCGGCCATGCCCGTGTTCTCGCGGAAGAAGTCGATCGCCCGCTCGCGGCTCCAGCCGAGCGCGTGCATCCCCGTGTCGACGACCAGTCGGATCGAGCGCCACATGTCGAAGTCGAGCGACCCGAAGCGGGAGTACGGGTCCTGGTAGAGACCGAGCTCGCTCCCGAGGCTCTCGGCGTAGAGCCCCCACCCCTCGACGAACGCCGTCTCGCCGGAGTGCTTGCGAAACTCCGGGACGTTCTCGAGCTCCGCGGCGAGCGCGATCTGCAGGTGATGTCCCGGGACCGCCTCGTGGAGCGTCAGCGCCTCCATCCGCCAGGTCTGCCGCGAAGGGAGATCGTAGGTGTTCGCGTAGAACATGCCGGCGCGTCCCGACTCGGGCGCGCCCGGTTGGTAGTAGGCCCCGGGACTGCTGGGGGCCGAGAAGTCCGGGATCGCTGCCACGCCGTAGGGCAGGCGCGGCAGCCGGCCGAAGTGCGGCGCGAGCTCGGGATCGATCCGCTTGGCGACCACGCGGAACCGATCGAGGAGATCCCCCGCGCTGGACGCGTGGAACCGGACGTCCGTCCGCAGGAATCGGTAGAACTCGCCGAAGCTCCCGGGGAACCCCGTCGACTGGATCAGCGCCTCCATCTCGGCGCGCACCCGCCGCACCTCCCGCAGGCCGATCTCGTGGATCTGCTCGGGCGTGAGCTCCGTGGTCGTGGTCCAGCGGACGTGGTGCTCGTACATCGCCCTCCCGTTCGGCAACGCGGACAGCCCCACCGTCTCGCGCGCCGCCGGGACATAGTCGCGAACGAGGTACTCGTGGAGCCGCACGAACGCAGGACGGACGCCCTCGGCGTACGCCCGACGCGCCTCCTCGGTTAGGCGGCGCTGCTCGGCGTCGGGCACTCCGGGTCCGAGGTTCTTGAACGGCTCGAAGATCGCGCTCTGCGTCGGGTCCTCGGGCACGAGCGACGCGACCTGGTCGGGCAGGCCTCGGATCCCAGCCCGCGAGGGCATCATCCCGGCCCGCCGCCCCTCCTCGAGGAGACGGTGGTTCTGTTCGACCGCCGCCGGCAGCCCCTTCATGCGCGCGACGATCGCCTCCACGTCGGCGACGGTCGAGCGCGGGGCGATCGGGAACAGCTGGCCCGCGGACAGGTGGAGGCCGTCCATCTGGTTGAGCGGCATCCATAGGCTGTGGGGCCATCCGAAGTGGTACGGCATCGGATCGTCGCCGAATCCGACGCCGATGGCGGCGAGGTCGAGGAGTCGGCGGTAGAGATGGAAGTTCGTCCGCTCGCTCGGGCCGAGCGATTCGGCGCGGAACTCGCCGAGCCGGGCCGTGCTCGTCGTGAGGTGGAGCTTGCGCTGCGCGATCCCTTCGGGCGAGTCGTCGGTCCAGCGGTCGTTCTGCCCCGGGAAACCGACGACGGTCGCGATCTCGGGGACCTCGACCATCCACTGCCGCCAGTCGTCCGCGAGGTACGCGCGGAACCGCTCGTTCGCGTCGCCCGCCGCCCCGCTCGAAGGTCCGATGGCCATCTACCGACCGCCCCGATCGCGCCGTAGCCGGGACCCTCTTAAGAACCCTGACCGCGGCGCGTGCCGTCGTGATCGGCCCGCTTCGGCGGGGCCGTTCCGAAAAGCGGGTGCGTATGCCTGCGGCGCGACGGTGCGCCGGCGGGCGAGGCAACGAGGTACTCACCCACGAGGACTCCCCGACGCTCCGCAAGTCCTCGACCGCACGCTCGACGTCCGCGCGCTACGCGTTCAGAGTGCTCACCTCCCGGCACGCGTCCCGCTCGAAGGGACCGCCCGCGGCGAATCGGAGGTGCGAGCCCCGGCCGCGCGGCGCGGGGGTCAGTCGCCGGAGAGCCCTGGGCGCGGTGTGACGGTGCCGGAGCCTCATCGTGACAGCGGCATCCCCGTCGGGATCCGCCAGCTCCGTCGGAGAACACGACGGGGTAACGGGGGCGGGTCTTGTTGAAGCGGCCGGGGCCGCTGCGGCGCCCGGCCCATCGACCGAACGACGCGAGCCGTGCCCCCGGGCGGCCCATCACCTCGAGGGTGCGCCCGCCGTGTCGCGGCCGAGCCGGTTGATCGCCCGGGTGTCGACGATCGGACCGGGCACTCCCCCGCGGGCCACGGCGATCATGGCCCGGCCCACCCGGTCGGTCGTCGTGGTCGAGCCCGGTGCGACCCGAAGGAGCAGGGGCAAGAACGGCCACAGGATCGCGTAGACGATGCGGTAGGCGAGCGTGTTCGAGTGGATGCCGTGGCGGGGTTGGATCGCTCCCGGCCGGAAGAAGTAGACCGCTCGGAACGGAAGCCGAGCGAGCGCGTTCTCCGTCCGTCCCTTCACCCGGGCCCAGACCCGCGGACCGCGCTCGCTGCTGTCGGTGCCGGCGCCCGAGACGTAGACGAACGTCAGCCGGCCCGGATTCCAGCCCGCGAGCGTGGAGGCGACCGCGAGGGTCAGGTCGTAGGTGGTGCGCGTGTACTCCGCTTCGCTCTTACCGAGCACCGAGACGCCGAGGCAGAAGAAGCACGCATCCAGCCCCGTGAGCGGCCCGACGAGGCCGCTGAGATCCGCCACCGAGGGTCGCACGAGCTCCGCGAGTTTCGGGTCGGCGACGCCGGTCGCGCGACGAACGACCGTGACCACGGCGCTCACCGACGGGTCGAGCAGGCACTCGCGGAGCACGCCGCGCCCCACCATGCCGGTGGCGCCGAATACGACGACCTTCACGGCGCGCTCCGTTCAGCCTCGGCGCCGGGGTCGCCCTCGCGCGAGCCGGATCCAGGTCATCTCGGGCGGTTCAATGTCGTCCTGCCACAACGCCCCGATGATCTCCCCGAGGTGGTGGGCCTGCTCGAAGGTCGCCTGGAGCACGGCGTCCGAGACGACGTAGCGTCCGGGCATCCAGAAGACGTGGATCGGGCGGGTCATCCCCCGCGCGGTGAGCCGACGTCGGAACGCATCCACCGTCGCCCAGACCCGCCGGTCGTAGCGGCCAAACCCGCGCCAGTCCCGGGGGCGTCGCCGGCGGTCGGCGAAGAGCGCCTCCAGCTCCGGATCCGAGGCGCGGCCGAGGGCGATGTACCCGAACCAGACCTCGTGGACGTTCAGGATATGGACGAGGGTGTCGAACAGCGACTGGTGGCCGATCTCGCGGTGGCGGCGCGCCGCGCGCAGCGGAAGTCGGCGCACGCGCCGGACGAAGCGACGGAACACGCGGGCATCGTACTCGAGCAGCTCCCGAGCCTGGGCCGGCGACAGAACCGGGGCCGGTCTCGGCGGGACCCGGGCCATGGACTCGGCAGCCCGTGGTCGCATGAAGGCCTTGCGCCCCGGAGCACCGGCCGAGCGCGCGTCACGGAGGATTAAAGTACGCTCGGCTCGACAATCGTAATCGTGGCACCGGTCCCCACCGAGACCGCGACGTCCGAGCCGGCGGACCCGGAGGCCCGCTCGTCCCCGTCCGAGAACGGGTCCGCCGGCACGAGCGGCGGGATGCGCCGAAGCCGGATCCTGGGTCTCATGCTCGTGCTCGTCGCGATCGTCTTGATCGTGGCCGGTTCGCTGTTCGTGACGGGCGTGATCCGCTGGCCGAGCAGCGGACCACCGGCACCGGGTCCGGCGTTCGATATGGTGGCCTTCAACGTCAGCTACACGGGCAGCTCGGCGCTGTGCACGGTCAACGAGACCGGCGGGGTGGCGTCGTGTGCCCCCAACGGCAGCGACGTATGTCGCTGGTACGCTGCGGACTGCCCGAGCGACCTCGACGCCGGCACGACCTACGCCGTCGGGCCCAACCTTGGGGTGGGCGTGGCCGCGCTCATCGAGGGCTCCACGAACTGCAGCGCGCGCTACGCGATCACCGGCGTGACCTCCTCGCAGGAGGCGTTCCGCCTGGTCTCCGTGGTCGCCTCGAACTCGAACTCGGGGCCGCCGTTCTATGTCGGCAACGACTCGAGCCCGACGGGCGGTTGCTTGCAGGCGATCGTCCTGGTCCTCGAGTTCGCGGTCGTCGATATCGGGCCGATCGCGCAAGGATTCAACGTGACCGTCGCGGCCGCGCAGGTCCTCTGATCTGACGCGATCGCGGCGGCCGATGGGGCAGCCCGCGGTGGCTCTCCACAACGGTTAATGCCCGGAACCTCCCCTGTTTCTCGGTAGGGAGCGGGATCGCGCCCTACCCATGGCGGACAGCTCGGACGCCGACGATATCCTGCGCGAGCGCGAACGGCGACGCGCGCTCGAACGCGATCGGATCGAGGAGGCCCGGCGTGCGCGTCGGGCGGACCTCACGCGGCTCGGCCACCCGGGGGCGGCGATCGGGCCCGAGACGGACCCAGACGACGGCGAGGTGCCCCGCGTCGTGATCGCCCCGGCCGGGGTCGCGCCGGCGGGGTCGACCGCCTCCCGCCCCATCGGGGCGGGCGTCCTGCCGCCCTCGGTCATCGAGTTCCTGCGCACCGATCCGACCGAACGCTTCGACATCCAGGCGCTGAACGCGCTGCATCTGCCCGGGCCCGTGGACGCGGCTGCGTGCGAGCCGGCGATCCTCGCGGCGATCGCCCGACGGGCCGAGCAGCTGATGGTCCGGGTAAAACAGGAGCTGGACGACGCGCTGAGCGCGGGGGCGTTCCTGAGGGACCAGACCCGCCGCTGGTATCGCGAGAGCGGTCTCGACTCCGCGTGGACGAGCCGGATGCCGGAGCGCTGGGGAGGGTTGTTCGCCGACTCCCGCGTCTCGGGCGGCCGGCTGCAGCCGTGGATCAACCGCCGACTCGCGGCGGTCCGTCAGGAGGCGATCCGTTCCGGATCGATCACCGGTCGCCTGCGCCGAACGCTCGGCCGGGACCGCCTCGCGGACGCGGCCCTCGGTCGCACGGCCCACCAGCAGATCCTCGGGGAGGTCGCGCAGTCGATCCTGGACGACCTCGCCGCGCATTCGCGGGACCCGGACGCACCGCTGCCCCTCGTGCGCCTCAGCGAACTCGCGGTCCGTCGGGAGATCCCGACGATCAACGACGCCCTCGGGGCCCTCTTCAGCGCGCCCGAGAGCGGTCCGTTCGTCGTGCTCCACCCCAACCGGTATCCGGACTGCGATGAACTCGTGCTGCGACCGCCGACCGCCGGCGCTTCCGGCGCCGCGCTGGCCTACAGCCTGGGGATCGGGCGACCGGCCCGGCGCACCGCCGTCCGGGGAGGCCCCGACGTCGGCGGATCCGTGTCGGTCGGCGACGGGACCCCCACGGATCCGACGGCGGACGAACTGGACGGGGTCTCGATCTGGCAGGCGGAGTGGGTCGAGCCGGCCGCGTGGCACCACCTGATCGAACAGCGGCGACGGGAACGCAAGCGCCTCGAGTCACCGCCGAAGGATTGCCGCAGCCGTCCCGCCTACAGCGCGCTGCGCGACCTCCTCGTCGACGACGGCGAAGCGCGTCGCGCGTTCCTCTCCGTCAAGTGGCGGGGCCGACCGGCCGGTCTACCGCTGCTCGCGTCGCTCCTGCAGAAGGGAGCGCTCGCGCCCGAGGTGGCGACCGATCACGAGTACCTGGAAGCGGAGCTGGGCGAGCTCGCGCAGGGGGACCCGCAGTGGCACCCCGAGGACGGTCGGTGGTCGATCCGTCGCTGGACGGTCCTGCGCGAGGGCTCGCACCGGGACGGGTTCCGCTTTCGCGCCGAGGGCGCCGCGAGCTGACGTCAGCGATCCGCCGACCCGGCCGGCAGCCCGCGGGCGAGCCGACCGAGCTCGGAGAGCAGCGCGCGATACTCCTCGAAGGGATACTCGGGCTCCCAGCCGCCCACCGGGACGCGCGACCGGCGGGCGATCGGACGGCCGGCCGGTCCGTTCACGATCCGCAGCGCGCTGAAGAACCACCTCGGGGGTTCCAGTCGCAGCCCCCCATTCTGCCGGAGGTCGGCGAGCGCCCGGGCCGTCTGGGGAAGGAACGCGGCCAGCAGGTCGCGGCCCACACGGGGACGCTCGGATCCGTCGAGCCGTGGCGGACCCGCGTCCGGCAGACCGAGTCGCCGGCGGGCGTCGCCCGGCAGCCGATCGAGCTTCGTCACGACGAAGATCGGGTAGAGCCGGCGGTCGCGCCGTCGTGCGGCGGCCGCCGCGAAGCGCGCGAGGACCCCGAGGGCTCCGGCGAGCAAGCGATCGTAACGAGCGAGCGGCGCCGGTGGATCCCCATCCACGCCCCGGTCGAGGCGCGAGGCGTCCACCAGGAACAGGAGCACCTGACTTCGGAGCAGCCGACGCGTGGACTCGGCGAGGATCGCGTCGTGCCGAGCGAGCTCCGCCAGCTCCGGGGCCGAGATGCCGCCGACTTCCAGGCGGACCGTCTCGAAGCCGCCTTCGCCTCGGCCGGCGCGCGGCCGCAGGCCGCGGAGCCAGCCGTTGCGCAGCCCGAAGACGAAGGACAGGGGGTGCTCGTCCCAGTCAAGGTCGCGCTCGGGAAAGCGCCCCGCGACGAGGTCACCGTAGATCGCCTCGAGACCGCGGATCGACTCGCGGTCGGCCGAGAAGCGGAACTCGTCTTCCTCCTCGGTGCCGAGACGCACCTGGGCCGCGTAGAGAAGGCCGACGAATGTCGTGAGTCCCGTGCCGGCGTCCCCGACGACGAGCGCCGAAGCCATTCCCGGACCCCCAGCCGCGCCCTGACCGGGGCGGACGCGCCGCTCCCTACGCGGTCGCGAACGCTTCCGCGATCCGGTGGTAGACAGGGCTCTTGCCGCGCACCGGCGGCAGCGCCGGCGCGTCGATGCTCGCGTCGAGGAGCGTCCAGGAGCCGTCGGCACGGACACCGCGCGCGCTGATCGCGAGCCGGAAGTGATTCATGGCGCTGAGCGTCGGCGCGTCGCTGATCGCCGGGAAGAGCGGGATCTCGTTGCCCGCGATCAGCAGCTCGACCAGCCGGTAGAGCAGCTCGTTGCGGTACTGGTTCGTGCTCCCGCGGCAGAGGACGAGCGTGCGACCCTGCCCGTCGCCCAGGAACCGGCTGACGAGCGTCTCCACCGCCGCCTTCGTGATCAGCCGGCGCAGGCCCACACCCGCGGGCTCGCGCGGCTCGAGGGGCATTCGCAGGGCCGCCTCGATCGGTTCGACCTTGCCGGCCGCCTTCGGGTTCTTGCGATCGAAGTCGCACACGCTCGCCTCGACGTCGAACAGCGTGAGCTGGCCCGCTCGCAACAGCGCGGCCGGCACGACGACCGTGTGGTTCATGATCGTCGGGCGGTTGTACTCGTCCGCGATCCCGCGGCCGAGCAGCGAGAGCAACAGCTCGTCGTTCGCCGGCGCGGGGTGCACCATCCGCGCGTCGATGACCGTCCCTCCGTTCGCCGTCTTCTCGACGCGGACCGGGGTGAAGTGGTTCTCGAGGTAGCGCGTGTAGAGCGGCCCGTTGAGGTCGCGGGACTCGGCCTTCGGGCCGTAGCCCTTGTCGGGGCTCACGCCGTAGATCCAGTGCTCGAGCCGGACCGTCGCGCCGGCCTCCATCGGGACTCCGTCCATCGCGTCGCACGCTCCGTCGGAAGGGCGTCGGCGGCCTACGCCGTCGCGGCCGCGGGCGCGGTCTGCAGCGTCGTCTGCTCGACGATCTCGTCGGGGACCTTGTTCGCGACGTCGCGGAAGTGCTCGATGAACGCGACGTAGTCGTCGTAGGAGAAGTCCGGCTCGGCGCCGCCATCCGCGCTGAATCCCTTGCGCACGATGCGGGGCGCGCCGACCGGCTGCATGCCGGCCTCGGCGGTCTCGGTGCGGACCCAGCTGAAGAAGTACGCCGCCTGGTCGAAGTTGACGCCGGCGACCTTCCCGCCGCGGATCTGCGAGAGCGTCTGCGGCATGAACACCCGAAGGAGCGCCTCCGCGTACTCCTTGCGCTTGCGCTTCTGCTCCCCGCCGGGCACGCCGCGGTGCAGGCCGAGCTTGACGAGCACCTCGTCGCGCACGGAGTCGAACTTCGAGAGCACGATCGCCGGATAGATCACCGGATTGCCGACGCTGAGGCCCTGGGTCTTCATCCGGCTGAACTCCTGCTTCTTGTAGGTCTGCAGCGAGACGAGGAGCGACGCGACCTCGCTGTCGTACTTCAGCATCTGGCGGAAGACCGGCGAGTCGATCTCGGTCGTCATCTTCGAGCAGTCGACGATGATGACGACGACGTGGCTCTTCAACAGCTGCTGGATGATCGGGCTCGCCGCGACCCCCGTCTCGATGAACTCCTGGACGTCCTCGCCCGAGACGTCGTACGCCGCGAAGGACAGCTTCGCGAACGGGTTCACCCAGTTCTTGTCCTTCAGCGCGGCCGGCAGGCGGCCCGAGATCGGCTTACGGTAACCGAAGACGAAGCCGATCTCCGTCATCTCGTCCTTGAGGGTCGCGCCCGGGAACCGGGCGTCCTTCATCCCCTCGTAGACCTGGCTCATCAGCCGGAGCGACTGCAGGGGCGCGTGGAACCGGAACGAGTCGGTCACCCGCGTTCCGTACTTCACCTGCGCCGCGTAGAGCAGCCCCAGGAACGTCGTCTTTCCGCACGCTCGGTCTCCCAAGATCGCCGCCGGACACATGGTCTTTTCCTTCCTTGTTCAATCCGATAGGGAGCGGGGGTCGCGACCGCCCTCCTCCGTCCAGCCGTCGGGCGACGACGGGCGGGATCGGGGCGACGGTTCGCCCCCCATGGATTCGTGATCGGAGTCCGCGACGGCCGCGGTGGGCGCGGCGAGCGCGGGGAGCTCGGAGCCGAGCGACAGGTCGAAGATCGATGCCGCCGACGGGCCCTCGAGCGCCGCGCTGTGCGCGGGGCTCATGCGGGCGAGCCGGTCGCCCAGGATCCCGAGGGTTCGCTCGGCGCGGCTGACCCGCTGGTCGAAGCCTTCGAGCAGACTCGCTAGACGGGCCGCCCCGGGGGAGGGGCTGGGACCCGCGGCGCTCGACGTCGTCCGGGCCGGCTCGCTCGGGCCGATGCGCGAGAGCTGGGTGACCGCGAGACCCCGGACGACCAATCCCCAGGCCACGAGCTCGGGCGCGACCGCGGCCTGGATCTCGACCCCGAGGCGCTCCCAGTCCGGCTCGCCCGAGTCCGCACGGAGCCGGGTGAGCAGGCTCGGCACGGTCGCCTCGACCGTCTGCCGGAGGATCGACCGCACGTCGGTGTCGGTCTTGTCGAGCAGGGTCACGGCAGCGGTCTCGAGCAGCGCTGGCTCGCGCGGGACCTGGGCGCAGACCTGGACTCGTACCTCCCAACCGGACGCGCGAGAACCCTCCAGCGCCGATAGGGCGCGGACGGTGACGTCGGTCGTGACCGGATCGAGCGAGAGCCGGCCGACCGCGCGGTTCCACGGGGCGACATAGGCTCCGCCGCCCACGACGACGCGGGGGCGCCCGACGTCCACGTCAGGGCCGCGGAGGCGAGCGTCCGAGGGGAGGCGGTCGGTCCGTTGCCCGAAGAGCACGAGGGCCCGGTTGGGCGGCACCGTCACGAAGCAGCGCGTCCGGAGGAACCAGAACGCTAGCGCCGCTCCGATTCCGGCAGCCGCAGCCGCGCCGACGGGGAGGATCAGGGTGTCGAACACCACCGCCCGCCCTGCCGAAGCCCGGAAGGCGCGCGATGCACGGCAACGGCGTCGCGCTCCTGTGGCCAGCCGACGACCCGGGCGGGGCTAGCGGACGATCTTTCCGCGGTCGAAAAAACGCCGGCGAAGGCGAGCGCGCGCGGATCCGATTCGCATCGGTCGGGACGCATCTCCTTTTTCCCTCGACGGCCGGTGGGCGCGCGGCGCGCCACCGTAGCCACTCATACGTACGAATAGGGATAAATAGCTAGCCGGGGCGACCGGCCGCGCCGGGGGGCGGGAGGGCCATCGCGCCCTCCCGCAGCGCCGCGACGGAGAACCTTGCGTTATCTAGCTGGAGGTGCTTTCTCAACCGTGTCGAACCCGCGCCCGGGGCCACGGCGGCGAGCTCGGCGAGGGCTTCGGACCTGCCTGCTGACGCTCACGGTCGGGTTGCTGGCCGCGGCTCCGTGGCTGGTGAGCGCGCCACACGGTCTGCGCCTACCCTCTTCCGGCGAGTCGGTCCACGACTCTACGATCACGCTCGGTCCGCCCGCCGACGGTCCGGGGTCGCGGGCCCTCGACTCGCCGGGTGCCGCGTACCGCTGGAACAACCTGAGCGCGCTGCTGGGGCAAGCCTCGCCGCCTCAGCCGCCCGGATCGACCTTCGGCGCCGCGATGGCGTGGGATGCCGCGGACGACTACCTGCTCCTTCTCGAGCCCGTGCCGGGGGCCGCCACGACCGCCACTTGGTCGTATCTGAACGGCACGTGGACGAACCTGACCTCGAGCGTGTCGGGGCATCCCCCGAACTTCAACGACTCCGCCATGGCTTACGATCCGAGCCTGCAGTCGGTGGTCCTCTTCGGGGGCCTCTCGACGGACGGCTGGATCAGCGACGTCTGGACCTACCACGATCGCCTCTGGACGAACGCGTCGGCCTCCTTCGGCGCCCTCCCTCCCGCCGACCAGTTCCCGTCGATGGCGTGGGACTCCGCGGCGAGCGAGCTCGTGCTCGTCGGAAGTCCGTACCTCACCTCCTCGCAGACCTGGCTCACCTGGACCCTCACGAACTCGGGCTGGCACAACGCCACCGTCCCGCTTCCGCTCGGCTTCAACGCACAGTGGCCGCGGCTGGCCGACGACCCGCCCGAGGGCGGCGTGCTCCTGTCGAGCTCCGCCCAGATCGGGCCGCTGGCCGCGTGGCGGTCCGAGACCTACGTCTACCAGTCGGGAGCGTGGGTGAACCTGACGGCCTCGAATCCGGTCGGGCCGATCTGCGCGGACGATTGGACCCCGCCGATGGCATATCTCGCGGAGAGTTCCGAAGTCGTCCTCGCGTCGGACGCTTGCTCTCGAACCGGCCCGCCGCAGTCCCAGACCTGGTTCTTCGTCGACGGGCAGTGGACCAACGCGACGTCGCAGGTCGGATACGCCCCGGGGGAGACGCTCGCACCGGCCGCTGGCGCGCTGCCCGACGACGGCGCGTACCTCGAGTTCGGGGGGTGGAGGCCCGGGGGGCTGGGCGTCACGGATTCCACCTGGGTCCTCTCGGCGCCTCCGACGGTGGCGGAGACGCTTTCGGCGACGGTGGTCGACGCGGGGACCGACGTCGACGTGTCGGGCTCGGTCGACTTCGGTCTGGACCCGAACCTTGCGACGATCGCGTGGGGCGACGGGGGGACGGCGCCGGGGTCCAACGGCTCGCATGCCTACGCGGCCGGCCTCTACGCCCCGACGCTCCAGGTGACCGACCTGATCGGCCAGGTCGGCGAGTCGAGCCAGGCGCTCCTCGTCGATCCGGCGCCGGTCGCGACCATCACCGTCGCGACGCCCGCCCCCGTTTCCGGCAGCCCGACCGTCCTGATCGGCGGGGTCCTGGGAGGGACGGCGCCGTACACGCTCAACTGGACGCTGGGCGACGGGACCACCGCGAGCGGCGGTTGGGTCGACCATCGCTACGCGCGTCCCGGGTCGTTCACGGTGAGCCTATCCGTCGTGGATGCCGCCGGCGGGAGGGCCACCGCGACCGCAACGCTCGTGGTCGCATCCCCGCCGGCGACGTTGTTCCCCTGGACGGCGGCTCCGGCCGTGGTCCTCGTGGTCGGAGTCGCCGCGCTCGCCGTACTCGCTTCGGTGCTCGCGGTGATCGCGGTGCGATCGCGTCGGGGTCGGGGCCCCGCCGGAGCCGCTACTCCGCCGGACCCGACTGCTCGGTGAACGTGATCTCGACCGTCACGGCGCTCGCTCCGATCGTCACGTCCGCCCACTGGGGAGCGGGTAGATAGAGCGCACCGGCGGCCCACGCCGGCGAGACCGTCACGTTGTAGCTGCCGTCGGGCAGCGTGAAGTTGACCGCGTCGGAGGCCGAGCCGTTCCAGGCCACGGGACCCCAGAACGCGCCGTGCACCGCGGCGGACCAGAAGGTACCGTTCGGCAGACCGGTTTCGACGAGCGAGAGGTTGCCGAGCTGGAGGGGGGCGAACGTCACGTCCACGGTCACGTCCGCGCCGTCCACGCTGACATTCCCCTCGCTCGGGGTGGCCAGGTAGACCGCGCTCCAGTTGCCGGCGGGCGCGATCTCGAACCGGTATCCGCCGTTGGGAACCGTGAAATTGATCGAGCTGCCGTTCGACACGTTGAAGAGCACCCCGCCGGGACCGGACGGTCCGCCGCACAGGGGCTGGGGCGCCCAGCGACCACCGGTCTCGTTGGACCGAAGCACGACCGACCAGTTCGTCGCGACGGGCAGACCGGTCTCGGTGAACGTCACCGTCTGGTAGGAGACCGGTGCGAACGCGACCTCGACCGTCTGGTTGGTCCCGTTCACGGTCACGTTGCCGCGGGCCGGGGTCGGCGCGTAGACCGTCGTGTTGTTCCAGGCGTCTCGGACGAGGAAGTCGTAGGAGCCGTTGGCGACGGCGAAGCCGACGGTCGGCGACACCGAGCGGTTCGACTCCCATCCGCGCCACCAGTGTCCGGAGAGGCCCCAGGACCACGGCCCCGGCAGGCTACCGTTCCACACCGGCACGATGGTGACCGACCACGCGACGCCACTGGGCAGCCCGGTCTCGGTGAAATTCAGCGTGTAGGGCCCTGCGGGCGCGGTCCAGTTCCATCCGGGCCACCCGTGCCCCGCCGCAGCGGGATGGGAATTCGGGGTCGCCGGCGTCAGCCCTCCGAGGGCGGAGACGGCGAGAAGCGCGACCACGGCGATCGCGGCGAGGGACGCCCACCAGGTCAATCGCAGTGCGCTCATGGGTCGGAAAGAGGGTTATACGCCAACGGCACCGGTATAAATGCTAGCGTCCAACGCCCGGATCGCCCCCGGCGGCCGGTCGAGGTGGCAGCGGGATCTCGGTCGAGGCCGGTCGGCCTGGGCTCGTGGCGGTGATCAGGCAGACCTCTCGCTGGCCAGTCCCAGGCCCATGCCGGATCCAGCGGGGTCGCCGAACCGCCCTGCATTGCCAGTCGGCGGGCTGCCCCGGCGACCGGAGTGGCGGCGGCGCTCGCGAACCCGGTTTCGGTTGCTCGTTCGACGCGATGCTCCGGGCCGACGGTCGCAACGGACTCTGGGCACGGGTCTGTCGCTGGATTCGGTCGAGGTGGGATCGATCTCGGGGCCGTTACCGGCCCGCGGTGGGCGGGGGCGCCAATCGTGAAGAGTCGGCGTTGCCTTCCCAGGGCCGTGAGCGAGAACGGTCCGCGCGAGGGAACCCGGGACCTCCCCCGACGCGATCCGGACTCCGGCCGTCGCGCCGTCGAGGCTTCCTCGCCTGCCGGCCACGCCTACGAAGTGCACGCGCGCCAGGAGCATCGGCGCGCCCGGGACATCCTCCGGCTCGCGGAGGAGGGTCTCTCTCCGGAGGCGATCGTGATCCGGTACGGCCAGGACCATCCCGCCGAGCGGCCGGCCACGGTCGACGAAGTGCTGGAGCTGGTCGGCCGGTCCGACGCGGCCCGTGGCTCGCGCCGCAGGGCGCCCTAGTCAGACGAGGGTGGGTTCCGTCGCGGACCTCGCCGGCCGCGGAGCGGCCCATGCGGACCGTTATCGTGGAGTCGGACCTTCGGCGGGGCGGGGCTGTCGCGGGGAAACGATGGTCGCGAACGATGCCGCCTCGCGCGCGCCGGAGATCGGATCGGTGCTCCCCGCCGCTGCCTCACCGGACGGGAGCTCGGGCACCGACGAGGCTGAGCGTCGGGTCGCGGTCGGCGCGCTCCCCGGCGAGGACCCTCGACGCTGGCGCGCCCGCGGGATCCGCAACCTGGAGCTCTCCGCGGGGGTGGTCGCGCTCCTCATGGCCGTGCTAGCCCTGTTCACTGCCCTCGCCTCGTTCCTGCCCGGGTTCGCCTTTGGTGCCGTCATCCTGGTCCAGTCTCCGCCGCTGCTGCCGCCGGTCTGGTCATCGGCATCGCCGACCTCGCCGCCGACGCCGGGGATCGCATGGCTCGGAAGCGCGCTCGCGATCTCCGCCGTGATTGCGGCGACCTTCGCGTGCGGGCTCGCGTTCCGGGGCCTTCACTACCTTCGCCGCGCGGTGGGTGGTGGGGCGATCGAGCAGCCGACGGCATTGGGCCCGGCCCGCTACCTTCTGCTCGGCTCGGCCCTCACGGCGGCGCTCTACTTCCTGGCCCTAGTGCTGGGTGTCTGGCTCCTCGCCTACCCGTCCTCTCCCTCGCCCGCATCGCCCGCCGGCTTCGTGAGCGCGGACCAGTCCGCGCTCGCCGAGCTCGCCGCGGTCCTCGCTTTCTGGTTCTTCGCGACCGTGGTCCTGGTCGCACTCTTCCAGCGGGCCGCGCGGACGGCGATCACACGGACTCCGCCGCGAGGGTGGGCGGACCGGTCGAGCCTCCTCATGATCGCGGGCGCGACGTTCTACTTCGCGATCATCGCCACGCCGTTCTGGAACGCGACACCCTTCTGGATCGCACTCTACCTCGCCGGAGCGGGCGCGCCGGAAGGCGCCCTCGTCCTCCTCCCCGGCTGGCTGTTCCTCGCGGTCGGCTTCGGCCTCGGGGCCCGAGGATTCGGGCAACTCGACCGTCCGGTACCTGCGAGCGCGTCCTCGCCAGAACCCGCCTTGGCGCCGGCCGGGACCGCTCGGCGTTCCCCGAGCCTCGCGGGCCGAGCCCTCCCGCACCGCGCCGGGTTCCTTGGGGCCCTGGTCGTCGTCGCGGTCGTGGTCCTAGCGACCACCGCGCTCTACGCGGCTCCCTCCGCCGGAGGGGCTTACGGGGAGCTGGAGCACAGCGCCTGCGTGGCCGGTACGCCGGTCGCCAGGGAGGTGCTGTGGACCCCGCAGGTGATCATCAACTCCCCGTTCGGCGGCACCGCCTCCGGGACCATCACCCAGATCGAGGCGAACGGCACAGCGTTCCAGCAGACCACCACCTGGGCGCGCAACGGCACCTCCGACTCGATCGCGCTCGCGCTGCCATGGACGATCTACCGGGACCACACCGACCCGGTGGCCGGGGCGGGGGCCGACGCGCCTTGCGCGGGGCCGTACCTCGCGCGGCCGTCGACCGCCAGCGTCCTCACGACCGCGTGGGTCTCCGACGAGAACCGCACGAGCGACGCCGGTCTCCCGCAGCAGCTGAACGTCTCCCCGGAGATCGCCGCGACGGATGGATCGGTCCTGTTCTCCGCCGGATTCACCGGGCCCAACGAGCCCGTGATCTCCAACTGCCCGGACGGCGGGAGGCTCTCCTGGACAGAGGAATCCGAGTACGTCCACGTGGACGTTCCCTTCGACGACGACGGCGTCGTCCGCACCGCGGGCGCGACGATGGACCTGCTGACGAACTATACCTACGCTACGTCGATCCCCGGAACGTTCTACGTCGAGAACCTCGGCGAGCTCCCCGACAGCTTCGGCAGCGGTCTCGCCTTCGACTACATTCCCTGCTAGCGGGGCTCCCGCACCCGCGACGGGCCGGTAGCGGTCCACCACCGGTAGGCGCGGCGACCCACGCTCTGCGAGATCGCCCGGCCGAGCGCGAGGCCGATCAGCGAGCCTCGCGGGACCCACGCCGTCGGCCGGCGCGCGAGGTCCCGGATCGCGCCGAGGAGGGCGGCCCGCGAGGTCGCGGGATCCTCCAGGCTCGAGAAGATGGTGTCCATCGCGATCATCTCGCGCAGCGACAGGTCCCACGTGCCCGCCGGGAGGATCGACCGGATCGCCCGCGCGTCCGCGGCCAGCGCCGGGCTGATCCGCTTCAGCCGCGCCAGCCGGACCGAGCGCGGCTCCAGCGTCCCGGCGGTCGAGCTTCCCGGGGACTGGCCGATGGCGACCAGGACGTCGGGATCGGCCCGCAGCCCCCAGTCCGATGACCAGGACCGGAAAAAGAGGTACGGCGGCACCGCGAGCCGGATCGTCTCGAGCTCGGCGAGATATCCGGCGAGCACCTCCCGGCGTACGGTGATCGAGCTCCCGTTGTACGCCGCGTCGCGCGACCAGAGCGCCTGGAACTCCCCTGGCGTCCGCGATCCGCGCGGGACCCCGGCCGAGCCGTGGTGGAACGAAGGAGACCGGTCCGGAACCGGCGCCCCCGCACGGACGGCAAACCCGCCGACGTGCAGGAAACCGAGGCTCGGATCCGAGGCGAAGGCGCGACGCGCATGCGCGAGCCTCTCGGAAAGGTAGCGATCGTCGTCGTCGAGGAACGAGATCAACGGGGCGGAGGTCGCGCGGATCCCCTCCGTGACGGTCCGGCCGAAGCGAGGATCCTCGCAGAAGATCCAGCGCCCGCCGAGCTCCATCGTCCGTCGCTCGAGCGCGTCCTCCCGAAAGTTGGCGACCACCGCGAGCTCCTGGGGAGGCTCGCTCGATCGGGCGACCGACTCGATCGCGTCGCCGAGGAAGGGCCGCCGGTTCCACGCCGTGACGATGACGGCCTGGGCGGGCCGGTCCCCGGCGACGCGAGAGGCGCCCATGGCGTCGAACGCTGGCTCCACGTCCAGTGACCCCGCCGACGCGCAGGCAGGGCCGCGCGACCTCTTGAGGCCCCCGCGGGCGCCGGCCCGGGGTCCAAGCGGAAGTGATCGTCGGTAGGCGGCCGCGCGACTACGGGCCGCCGCTCGGAGCGGGCGACGGCGCGGGCTCGGCCGCGCGAGCGTCGGCGCGCGCGTCCGCCGCCAACCGGTAGTTCGTGAGGAGCGCGCCGAGCACGCCGGTGAGCACGCTGATCGCGAGGCCGACGCCGAAGATCCAGTCGAAGGAGGCCGCGCTCGGCACGACGACCGAGGCGACACCGGACGGGAGGGCCGGATCCGGCACGAGCGCGATGCGGGTGAACGTGGCGAGCAGCGCCGCGACCACGACCGGACCGACGCTGGCACCGAGGTCCTGGAACATCTCGGTCAGGCCCATCTGGATGCCGCGCTCGCCGTGGCGCGACGCCATCGCGATCACGTTCGTGACCGCGACGAGGACCGCCACCAGCCCGGTGAACGTAGGGACCGCCTCCGTCACGAGCTCGAGGTACGTCGCGTGGAAGCCGAGGAGCAAGAGGAAGCCGGTCCCCGAGAGCAGCGAGCCCACGACCACCATCGGGCGGGGCCCGAACCGCGCGACCCCGCGGCCGACGAGCGGCGCGGCGATGAACATGGCGACCGTCGTGGGGATGCTGAGGAGCCCGAAGTCGAGCACGCTCTGACCCAGTCCGACGATCGGGAACTCGACGAGCACCGTGAGCACGACGAAGGCGACGTACATCGCGAGCCCGACGAGCATCGCCCCGAGGTATCCGAGGGCGACGTTGCGTTCCCGGAAGCGCCCGAGATCGAGCAGCGGCTCGCTGGCCCGAGAGGTCCAGAGGAGGAAACCGACCAGGAAGAGCGCCGCGAGCGCGAACAGCTCGGGCACCCCGAGCGGGACGCCGGAGGCCAGCCCACCGACCCAGCGCGCCCAGCCCCAGCTCGGCCCGAGCGTGAGGGCGAGCAAGAACGAGGCGAGCCCGCCGGCCAGGAGCCCGGCGCCGACCAGATCGATCCGTCCTCCGGTGCCGGCGTGCCCCTCGGGGAGCCACGTGCGGCTGAGGATCGGAAGGACGACGACGAACGGCAGCACGGAGGCGTAGGCGACCTGCCAGCCGAACGCCTCGATCAGCCAGGAACCGCCGACCAGCCCGAGGGCGGAGCCGACCGCGAACATGGCCGCGACGATCCCCTGGGCGGGAGCGACCCGCTCCCGGGGCAGCGCCTCGGCGACCATCGCGAGCGCGAGCGGGAACATCGCGAGGCCCACGCCCTGGACGCCCCGCACTCCGATCAGCAAGTAGATGGCGGCCCCGCGGCTCAGCCCGAAGGAGCTCGCGAGCACCGGTGTCGCCGGCGCGAGCGCCACGGCGACGGTGTAGATCGAGAGGACGATCGCGAGCACTCGGCGCTTGCCGTAGAGGTCACCGAGCTTGGCGAACAGCGGGATCGTCGCGACGCCGACCAGGAGGTACGCCGAGAGGATCCAGGCGACGGTCGTGTAGGGGGCGTTCCCAAAAAACGAGGCGAGGCGCGGGAGGGCCGGGGTCAGCATCGTCTCGATGAAGCTGACGAGCAGCGCGGCCGACGCGAGGACGATCAGCACCCGGGCGGCGTGCCGGGAAGCGGGAGGCGACGGATCGGAGGTCGCGGGGGGAACGGACATCGGGAGGCGCCACGCCCTCCCGGCTCGTCAACCCCGCGCCAATCGGGCGCCCGGAGTCGGAAGATCGGGCGCGGACGCTTCCGATTTCGTCGGTCGAACTCATGAGGTCGGAAGCGCTGCACGGCCGTTCGATGGCCAGCCCGGTGCTGCCTCCGCTGCCGCGCGGGACGGAGCTGGACGTCGAGATCCTGCGGGTGATGTACGCCACGCCGGGGGTCTCGATCACGGGCATCGACCCGCGCCTCAACGCGAGCCGCGTCGCGCAGCGTCTCGGGATCAGTCGGGCGCGTGTGGCCGCGCGCCTGCGCGCCTGGACCGAATTCGGTTTTCTCCGGCGCTACGACGTCTGGCCGAACCCCTACCTGTTCGGTCTGACCGGGGCCACGTTCGACGTGCGCGTCGCCGACCCGCTCGGGAAGGACGAGGTCCTCCCACGCATCGGCCTCGTGCCCGGCGCGGTCGGCGGTATCGATCTCGTGGGGCCGTGGATCGCGGCGACCTTCGTTCTCCCGCCGGACGTCGCGCCGGCCCGCACCGCGTCGTTGCTCCGCGGCCTCCGCGGCGTGGCCGAGGTGGGCGACGCGGTCCCCTGGACACCGCCGATGTCGCCGCGCACCCTCAGCCCGCTCGAACGCCGGATCGTACGGGTGCTCCGCCGCTTCCCGACGGACTCGCTCGCGTCCGTGGCGCGGCACGTCGGAGTGTCCACGCGCACCATGACCTCACGCTACGGTCGCCTGCTGGACGACCGGGCGGTCTGGTTCGTTCCGGTGCTCGACTTCCGGGCGATTGCGGAACCGGTGATCAATCTCAACCTCGTGTTCGACACGGGGGCGCACCGGGACGCGTTCGCGCGCGCCCTCCGCCAGCTCCACCCCCAGTCGATCCCGTTCTATCGCACCCAGTTCGGTCCCGCGCTCCCGGACACCGTCGGGAGCTTCTTCGTCGTGGTCCCGTCGGCGGCTCGAGTGGAGGACCTCGAGACCTGGGTGCGATCGAATCCGGGCATCCAGTCCCAGGAAGCGCTGACGATGAAGCGGATCTTCTCGTTCCCCGAGACCTTGGATCGGCTGCTGGAGCTCCCGGCGGCTACCGTCTCGCCCGCTCGCCGCATCGTGGGTCGCTAGCGTGAGATCCTCGGGGGCACGCGAACGGTCAAGTCGAGCGCACGCCTTCCCGTCCCGAGCATGCTGCCCCGCAGGCGGCCGGGGACCCTGGGACGATGCGCCCGTCGCCGGGCGCGAACGCCACTAGAGTTCGGCACGGCGCGACGTCGGCGCTCCGGAGCTCACCTCGCTGCGGAGGGATGAGGCGGATCCTCGGTGGCGAGACCGCGACCGTTCTCGTTCGCCCCGCTGTTCGCGGGCAACTGGCTCGCCTACGCGAGCTACGGGGTGCTGCTGGCCGTGCTTCCGATCGCAGAGCTCGGCGAGGGAGGCGGGCCGCTCCTCGCGACGCTCGTGCTCGGCGCTCCGCTGCTCGCGCAGACGGTCGCCTCCTGGGGGTGGGGCTGGCTGGGCGACCGCATCGGGGCTCGGCGCAGTCCGCTGGTCGTGGGCGCACTGCTCCAGGCCCCGCTGTTCCTGGTCTTCCCGCTGCTGGGTCCGCTTGCGCTGTTCGCCGTCCGGATCGCACAAAGCGCGCTGTTCGGCTCGGTCGTGCTCGCGACGACGCAGGCGACCGAGGACCCCTCGGCCTCCGCGGCGTTCCGGCTCGGCCGTCTCCAGCTCTCGCAGAACGGCGGGATGCTCCTCGGGGTGGCCGCGGCGTTCCCGTTCCTCGTGGGCGCGACGTTCCGGCTCGACTCGCCGGCCGGCTGGGCGCTCTCGGCACTCCTCGCCGGCTTCGCGATCGCCAGTGGGCTCGTCTTCGCCCGGGCCGGGGAGCCGGTGCGCACTCCGCCGGCGACCTCACCGAGCCCCTTCGCACCGTCGACGCACCCGCGCGTCTTCGCCCTCGCCGGCGCGACCACCGCGGTCTCGACCGCCCGCTACGTGGCCGCGACCGCGATCCCCGTCTACCTCGCGACGACGCTGGGCACCCACGGGTTCTTCGGGGTGAGCGCGAACGCGACCGAGCAGCTCGCGATCTGGGTCGCCGTCTCCTCGCTCGCCAACCTCGCGGCCTCGCCGTTCTCCGGGCGATGGGCCGAGACCGTCGCCGGCCGTCGGCAGAGTCTGCTCGCGTTCGCGCTCGTGTACGCCGTGATCTGGGCGGCGATCACGTGGGTCCCGACCTACCCCGTCGTCTTCGCGGTCTGGTGCATGCCCGTCGCGGTGTTCTTCACCGTCGCGGGCGTGCGGGAGGCGGCCGAGCTGAGCCGCCCGAACGAGCGCGGTCGGGCCGTCGGCCTGTTGAGCGCCGCGTTCAATCTCGGCGGCCTTCTCGGCGGAGCGGCTGCTGGCCTCTTGCTCGCCGAGTCCGTGCCGGTCCCCACGATCTTCCTCGTCGCCGCGCTCGGCAGCCTCGCCTCGGCCACGCTGTTCATTCCGGCGGTGCTCCACGGAGGCGGCCGCTCGAGCCCGGGGGACCGGGATCCGTCGCGCCCCGACGCGCCCTCCTGAGCCCCCCAACGCCGGGCGTGGCGGGCGGCCCGCACGTCGCCGATCGGGGCGATCGCGGACCAGCCTCGTTATCGGCGGCCGTCGGTGCCGGGGGCCGACACGGGCCGTGCCGCGCTGGGATTCCGTGCAGTACCTCCGCTTCGAGCGCGAGCGAGCCGTTCCCTGTGTCGATCTCGTCCGTCGGATCGAGCTCGAGTCCCCTCGACGGATCGTGGACCTGGGCTGCGGGCCCGGCACGAGCGCCCGGATCCTCCGCGCACGCTGGCCCGGGGCCTCCGTCCTCGGGGTCGATAGCTCGGGCGAGATGCTGCGTGGGGCCCGGGCGGCGCTCCCCGACGTCGAGTGGGCCGAAGCGGACCTCGCGACCTGGACTCCGGGCCGCCGCTTCGAGCTCGTCTTCTCGAACGCGGCCCTGCAGTGGCTTCCCGATCATCCGCACCTCCTCCCCCGTCTGTGGTCGATGGTCGCGACTGACGGGGCGCTCGCGTTCCAGGTCCCGGCCCCGGGGAGCGCCCGGAGGACCTGGTCGGAACCGCTCGATCAGGTGCTCGCGCTCCCAGCCTGGCGCGCGCGACTTACGAGCCGCGCGGCCGTGGAGTCGGTGCTGCCCGCGGACGCGTACTACGACCTCCTCTCACCCAGCGCCCGACGGGTCGACCTCTGGGACACCGAGTACCTCCACGTCCTGTCCGGACCCGAGGCGGTCGTCGAGTGGACGAAGGGAACGGCCCTGCGGCCGCTGCTCGAGCAGCTGCCGGTCGAGTCGGAGCAACAGGCCTTTCTGGCCGACTATCGGCGCGCACTCACGCCGCGCTACCCTCGGCGGCCGGACGGCCGGGTACTCTTTCCGTTCCTCCGCCGGTTCGTCATCGCCTACCGCTGACCGCCCCCGCAGGTCGATGATCCACCGGGGACTCCGAAGGCACCGGCGCGCTGGGTGATCCTTGCCGGTGCGGATCTGCCGCCGAGGCTCCCCGGATCGCGCGGCGAATCCGAGACCACGGGCGACGGTCCGATCCGAACGAGCCTCACGACGGGCCTTCGGATGGGGCGGCGCCGAGGCCAGCGGGGTGTCGACCGATCTTCAAGCCCGAGGCGAGAGGACAACTCCCTCGCCCGTCGCAGGGTAGCTTCGGGTCGCAACGCTTAGACGGGGACCTCACCTCCAGCCCGCAATGGTCGATGCCAACGGCACTGTTTCCATCCGCCGCGCCGTCCTCGCCGACCGCGCGCGGATCGTTCCTCTCTTCGGCGCCTACCGGCAGTTCTACGAACGTCCGTCGGACCCCGACCGGGAGAGCCGCTTCCTGGCCGGGCGGCTCGAGCGCGGCGAGGCGATCGTGTTCCTCGCGGAGGCCGGGGGGGAGGCGATCGGCTTCACCCTACTGTATCCGTCGTTCTCCTCGATATCGCTGCGCCGGATCTACGTCCTGAACGACCTCTTCGTTCGCCCGGAGCAGCGCCGGCGAGGCGTGGGCGCCGCCCTGCTCGGGGCCGCTCGGGAGTTCGCCCGCGCCGACGGGGCGGACTATCTCACCCTGGAGACCGCTCGGGACAACCCGGCCCAGCGCCTCTACGAGTCGCTGGGCTGGCGCCAGGATCGAGAGTTCCTCCACTACGAACTACGCCTCTGATCGTCGCCTCCGGCTGAGGCGAGACCCGCGGCGCGAGGCCGCCGGGCGCGCCGGGCCTACTCGCGCAGCTGCCGGATCTCCTCGCGCGCCTCCGTCTCGAAATGGCGCGCCTCCCGCTCGACCTGTTCCACGAACCGCCGCCAGAAGCGGCCCAGCAGCGGTCCCAGGACGAACAGGACCGCGGAGAGGCTCGAGCCCACCGACACGAACGCCATGATCGATGCGAAGATCTTGCCGGTGTCGGTGGTGAGCGGGAACGGCGGGCCCTGGCCGGTGGCGAGCATGCTCTCGAAGTAGACGGAGTTGATCCAGTTCTGTCCCTCGATGAGGTGGAAGCCGACGGTACCGATGATCTCGGCCATGGCGACCGCGGTGATCGCGAGGAGCGCGCGGCGAAGGGTGCTGCGCCGTCGCAGGTGCGCCGAAGAGGGGGTCGGAGTCGGAACACCAGCGGCGGCGTGCGGCCGGACCGCCGGCGGCGCCGACCCCGGGGCTGCGACCGACATGCCGACGAGGAAGACCACCCGGGCACCCGGGGGATGAAGCTAGCTGGCGACGGGAAGCGGGTCGCCCCCGGGTCCGCGCCGACCGGCGGGCGGAGCCGCGGGTCCGCCGGAGCGCATCGATCGTTCGCAGGGAGATGGCCCAGCGGCTGCGCCGGGTCTCGGGGCGGTCTCGGATCTCGTGGCTCGGTCCCTAGCGGAGATGGTCCGGTTCCCGCGCTCGGAACTTCGTCCGAGAGCCGGTCCTCGAAGCGGCGGGGATCGTGACCCAGTCGGTAGGAGCGGACCCGAACGGCCATCACCCGGATCGCAGGACCCGCGACCTCGGCTGGCCCCGCCGTGCACGACCCGCGAGCCCACGGGTTCAACCGAGGAAAACTCACCTGACGCCGCGGCGACGCTCCGCACGTGCGCCCGGCCCGGTTCTCGGAGGGTTCGGGTCCTCCGGCTCAGGGGGTCCGGTCCGTGTCCGCCGCGACATCCCGAGCGTCGGAGTCCGATGGGCCGGGGGCCGGCGCCGGGGACACTGCGGTGATTCCATGAAAGAGGCCCGCGAGCGCGCACGCCACGAGGAAGGAGAGCAGGAAGATCGTGACCATGACCGCCACGATCCCCAGCTCCTCGATCCCCAGCTGGTGGAGCGCGACGAGGCCGCCACCGAAGAGCAGACCGTTCGGCAGATGGAGGGCCCCGGAGGCCGCCGCGAACGGTGTCTGGGCGAAGAACGCGATCATCGAGACGCCGAAGAGGCCGCCCATGAGGTGGCCCGGCAGCAGGCCCACCGGGTCGGTGTACCAGCGGAACCGGGAGAAGATCCGCTCGCCGATCCAGAACACGGGACCCGAGAGCGCCCCCAGCACGATCGCGCTGCCGGGGCTCACGAAGCCGGCGAGCGGCGTGATGACGATGAGGCCCATCAAGATCCCGTTCACGGCGTTGAGCAGGCTCGGCGAGCTTCCGTCGAGGAGCCAGAGGACGGCCGAGAGCGAGAAGAGCGACACCGCCGCTGCCAGGAAGGTCGTGAGCACGACAACGACCGCTTCGTCGTTGAACGCGAGCACGGAGCCCGGGTTGAACCCGAACCATCCGAGCCAGAGCAAGAGGATGCCGAGCGTCAGCCAGCCCGGGCTCACGCGGATCGGGACGGGGATCGCCTCGCGGGCGCCGCGGGCACGCTCCTCCCTCCAGATCTGGAGCATCACGCCGAGGCCGGCGGCCCCGGCCGCGCCGTGGACGACGAGGCCCCCGGCGAAGTCGACCATGCCGAGCTTCGCGAGCCAGCCGGACGGATTCCATATCCACGCGGCGGGAAGGTTCCACAGCAGCACGAAGTAGACGACCGAGTAGGCGGCGATCACCGCGAGCTTCACCTTGCGGAAGAAGACCACACCGACCAGCGCGAGCGTCACGGCGGCGAACGCGGTCTCGAAGAGGAAGTACACCCCGGTGGTCAATCCCGTGCCGGCGGTGGACCACCAGACGTCGAGCGTGGGGTTGACGCTCGCGACCGAGAAGCCCCCGAGGAAGAAGCCCGGACCGTAGAACGGGTTCCCGATCAGGCCCATCCACGTCGGGGCGAACGCGGTGTTGAAACCGACGATCGCCATCACCACGAGCCCGAGCCCGGTGAAGAGCGACGTCTTGTACAGGCTGAACGAGAATCCTTCGCCGAGCTCGCCGACTTCGAGGAAGCCGACGGCGATCGTCATCAGGAACACGAGGAGGCCGGCGAGCAGCACCCACAGGTTGTTGACGAGATCACTCGGGATCAAGGGCGGCCCCAGGCACCGTCGTGCACGACCGTCGCTGCGTGCTCCGCTACGTAAAGGGGGCCGGTGCAGCGGAGGGTCCGCCGCGCGGCAGCCCGCGGGCGCGGGTGGAAGGGAAGGCATATACCTCCGCGCTCGAGGCCGGCTCCACGTCCGTGGCCGCCGGCTGGGAGGCGGCGAGGCGCTTGTCGGCGCAGGCGCCACCGGTGCACCCTGTGGGCCGCGTCGGAGTCGATCGTCGGCGGTCGCGCGCGTGCCCCGACGCGCACGCGTGCGGCCTTCAGTCGGACCGCCGCGGCCGTGCCGCGACGTCCGTTGGGGCGCCTGGCCGAAGGGACCGCCGGACTTCCCGGTCGCTCACGGGTTCGAACTGACGATACCACTCCCCGACGGCGAAGAAGTCCGCCGGCGTCCGCAGCACGACCACCTCGTCCGCCTCGTGACGCAGTCGCTCAAGGGTCTCGGGGGGACCCACACCGACCGCCACGATCACACGCGCGGGGCGTTGGGACCGGACCGCTTCGATCGCGACGGACATCGTGGCGCCGGTCGCGACGCCGTCGTCCACCAAGATCACGACTCGTCCGGACATCGGGTGCCTCTCCCGGCCTTCGCGGTACGTCCGAGCACGGCGTTCGAGCTCGGCGAGCTCGAGCGCGACGACCGGCTGCAAATCCTCGGGGCGATATCCGGCGTCTCGCGCCCGGACCGCATCCAGGCGGCGCACGCCTCCCTCCGCGATCGCGCCGAGCGCGTACTCCGGGTTGTCCGGGGCGCCGATCTTGCGAACGTTCAGGATGTCGAGCGGCGCCACGAGCGCTCGGGCGATCTCCGCGGCCACCGGCACGCCCCCTCGCGGAAGCGCCAGGACGACCGTCGTTCCGCCTCGGTAAGGCGTGAGGCGCCGCGCGAGCTGCCGGCCAGCCTCGTGCCGATCCGCCAACGGCTCGCTGGGGGCGCAGGATGTCGCCATGGGTCGCCGAGTGGTCAGTCCCCCGGAGCGGGTCAATCCTTGGTTGGCCCGGCTTGACACGCGGGGCCCCGCGTGCTGGTGCGGCCCCTTTCCGTCGCGGACAGCGTCCCCGTGCGCGATGTGTGCCAGAACTGGGCGCAAGGCGCCCCCGTCCCCTGCGAGACGTCGCGAGAAGCCACGAACCGAGCCGCCGAGGGGCGCGCTGGCCGGCGGAGCTCTCTTCCACGCTGCACGGTTAGGACATGAGATGACGACGGAACTCGACACCATCGGCGACCTCTACCGGCACAAGTCCCAAGCCCGTCGCTTGTACTTGCGGAAGATCTGGGGCCTCCCGGCGAAGGAGCGCTACCGGGACCGGGGAGCCACATTCCCCAGCTTGGTGGACATTTACTTGCACATCCTGGACGACCACCGGTTCTGGTTCATCCAAGGGTACCGACGGGAACGGTTCGAAGACTACCCGCTCGGTACGCGCATGAGCAGAGCCGGGGCCGAACGGGCCACGGACGAGGTTGACGGACTGACGAAAGAGGTCCTGGAGGAGCTGCAGGTCGATGACCTAGACCGGGAGATCGTCCCCCTCGGCGACAAGCACCCGATCACCGTTCGGGGCATGCTCCTCCA